>JBMUHF010000281.1:0-10687 GCA_050302555.1 Arenicellales bacterium
AACTGCAGGATGATAAACGCAATGACCCCTTTGTACATTTGCACCGTTTTCACAATCGCCGGGGCAACACCGCGCAGGTAGAAAAGGGCAAACCCAAACGGCGGAGTAAGGAACGAGGTCTGCACGTTAAGGCCAATCATCACGCCCAACCATACAGCAGTCACATTCGCCGACGGGTCCATCAGAAGAATCGGCGCGATGATGGGGACCACCACTACTGCGATCTCGATAAAGTCAAGAAAGAAACCGAGAACAAATATAACGGCCATGACAATGATGAACTTCACCCAGAAACCACCGGCCATTTCATTCAAGAAATCCCGAACCAGATCCTCGCCACCAAAGGCACGGAATGCCGCCGTCAGCATGGCCGCTCCCAGCAGGATGATAAATACCAAAGACGTGGTCTTGGCGGTTTCAATCATGACCCCTTTCAGAGTGTCATCGATTTGGTGAGCTCTGAACGCACTCCAGATAAGCGCCCCTAGCAAACAAAATGTTGCGATGGTCGCGGCAGCGAGTACCAATACGTCGGTACTGGAATGAATCTGACGCACATTGATTTCGTGGAAGTGCAGTAACACGCCGATCACAGCCAGAGACAAAATTCCCAAGAGGGCGGGTAGATAAGCACCCTTTTCCCCTGCTTTCAGCCGATACCCCGCCATGAAGAGGGCGCCGGCAGCACCAATAGCGCCGGCCTGGTTGACGGTTGCAATTCCCGTGATGATCGATCCGAGCACGAGAAAAATTAGGCCAAGAGGCGGTATCAGAATGACAGCTACCCGGATGAAGAAAGCGAGATCAAACTCCCCGTCGTAGCGCACCGTCGGGGCAGCCTTTGGCCGCAAAAACGCATAACCGAGGATAAACAGCATGTAGAGTGCGACCAGAACCAAGCCAGGAACAAAGGCCCCCAGAAACATTTCGCCAGCACTGGTTGATGACACGCCAAATTCCGAGGGCATCGTCAGTTCACCGGTTGCTGCCTTGTACATTGCCTGGCGGGCCGTACCGGCCTGATCGGTAGCACTTGCTAACTGGTCGGCTAGGATAATCAGCACAATGGAAGGCGGAATGATCTGTCCGAGCGTGCCCGATGCTGCGATGGTTCCTGTTGCCAACGAGTTCGAGTAGTTATTCTTGAGCATTGCCGGTAACGAGATCAGGCCCATTGCCACGACCGTCGCACCAACGATTCCAGTAGTTGCAGCAAGCAGTGCCCCAACAAACACAACAGAAATTCCAAGACCGCCTGGAACTGGACCGAAAAGCTGGGCCATGGTCACGAGCAGGTCTTCTGCGATCCGTGATCGCTGCAGCATGATGCCCATGAAGATGAAAAGCGGGATCGCAATCAAGGTATCACGCTCTACCTCCCAGTACACCCCCCTGAGATTAGTTACTCCAGAGGACAACCACTCCTGTGGTCCGCCATGGGCAAAAAAAGCGCTTGAATCTTCTGCTAAGAAATAACCAGCTGCCGCAGCAAGACAAATCGTAATGACGGCTGAGCCAGGAAGAGCAAAGGCGACCGGAAAACCGTAACCTAGAGCAGCCGCCATCAACACGATCAACAGCGCGAGAAAGACCAGTTCCATAGACGCGATATCCCTGTCAGGCCACCGGGGCTGCCGGCTGCCGCTTGCCGGGATCTCCCCGATAATCTGCTATAGCATCCAGAAAATAACTGATGAACTGTACCGCCATCGTCACAGCGAAAATCCCAAGGAATGACGCCATCAGATACTTCACATACATCCCATAACCGGATTGTGAAACTTCAAAGTTAATCACCGGCATATTAATAATGCCGACCTCGCTGCCCATTCCAATGATCATAATGGTCCAGCAAACAGACAGGCCCAGGAAAATCGACCCAATGGCGTTGACCAGCGCTCTCTTGCGGTTACTGTAGCCTGCATAAAAAACATCGACCCGGACATGCCCTTCCTCAAGCAGAGTGTAGGCGCTCGCAAAAAGAAAAAGTGCGCCATACCAGAACCGCACTAGGTCTCCCATGAAGGCCTGCTCATAGGAAAAGATGAAACGGGTGAAAACAATCGCAAGTTCGGCAACCACGATTAGAAGACTCAGCCAGAAAAAACCGAGCGACCTGCTAAATGACGCAATCACGACTGCGAGAATAATTAACGGAATGTGCACATACATACCCCGGAATTCCGGACGGCTAAGAGATCGGGCGGTACTCTCCCCGACAAAGGCATCAAGCCAACCCTCAACCCGCAGAAAGGATACGATCATGTCGCCAATACCAACCAACAACACGATCCAAAACGCTGCACGAACGAGAAAGGTGTTGATATCTGATATCAAGAAGCCATCGGACCGCAAAGACCGGCCGGGGCTATACAGTACGTAGACAGCCGCCGCCAAAATCCCTGCAAGGTAGGCAAGCATTTGAATCCACGAGAGTGTCCCAGCGGCGTTACCAAGAAAGAGTGGTGCAATTCCGGGCCAGCCCAACCCAAGCATCAATACGTTATTAAGCAGAAAAACCCCAACGGCCGCCAGCATTGACCAGCTGAACAGGCGCACCACGACATCCACCCAGTCGCCGGGCCGAGTTTGGTGTCCGTCTTCGATACTCATTACCGCAGGCAGAAAACAGGGACGGGGCAAATGCCCCGTCCCGTGCTCATCTTATGAAGAGTGGCCCGGCTTACTCGCCGATCCCAAGTACCCGGTTTCTCTGGTTGGAGAAAGCCACCTCGGCAATCTTCTGCCAGGCGCCTAACTCCCTTAGGTTTGTCTGGAACTCATCATTGATCTTCTTGGCGAGCGCGCTGTGGTCACGCACGTTTTCAAAGACCTCTTCAGCTGCTTCACCGAAGCTATCGTAAGTATCCTCCGAGAACTCTTTGAGCACCACACCGTGCTCATTGACCATCTTTGAAAGATATTCACCGTTGTTAGCCTGGCATTCTTCGTACTGTGCCGCATGCTCTTCCATGCAGGCTGCCGTCAGAATTGCCTGTTCCCATTTGCTGAGGGATCCCCACCAGGAAGCATTCATACCGAAGGACAGACCGCCGCCTGGCTCATGGAAGCCAGGGTAGTAGTAGTATTTCGCTGCCTCATAGAATTTCATGAAGTAGTCGTTATATGGACCCACCCACTCGGTCGCATCGATAGCACCGGATACCAGGTTTTCGTAAATCTGACCACCGGGCAAAGAAACAGGCGAGGCGCCAAGCATGGCCATGCAATCACCGCCAAGGCCTGGGATACGCATCTTGAGGCCTTTAAGGTCATCGGCAGAGTTGATCTCCTTATTGAACCAGCCACCCATCTGGGTGCCAGTTGCACCACATGCCAAGGCCTTGAGACCAAATTCGCCAGAGACTTCATCCCAAAGTGCTTGACCACCTTTAAATTTAATCCACGCATTCCACTCCACTGTGGTCATGCCGAATGGCACACTGGTGAAATAGGCAAATCCAGGGTGCTTACCTTTCCAGTAGTAGTCCGCAGCGATATATGCCTGCGAGTTACCCGACACCACATCATCGAAACTATCAAAGGCACCGACCTTCTCGCCAGCAGCGTAGTAGGTGGTATTGATCCGGCCTTCACTAAGTTCGGTGATACGAGCCGCCAAGCGTTGAGCACTGATACCCAGACCCGGGAAGTCCCGCGGCCAGGTCGAGACAATCGTCATTTCTCGGCTCTGTGAGGCGATTGCAGGAGCCGCAAGTGTGCCAGCTGCAACAGCTGTTCCTGCCCCCGCTTTCTTTAGAAAATCGCGTCTTTCCATTTATTCCTCCTCAACTAGGTTAGTTATTCGTACACTACCCGCCCATCACGGTAATCTGGCGCAGGCAGTTACTAGTATCGCAACTAAATTCCTGTCTGACAATAGGGTTTGAATTGAATTAAGGTCAAATTACAGGGTTAGAATTGAACCAGTTGCGAACCTTACGTTTATGTCCGAGTTTCAGATGTACGACCCGGAGAGTTTGAAGTGTATGCATTCTTCCCAATTCCGGAATTTCCCCAAATAGTGCAATACGCCGGACTTCGAACCCGTCATGGCAAAACCCAGTGAAATGACTCAAGACACCGCACGCACCATGGCGATGAAGGGCGGGGGCTACTACAGTCAACGCACCCGCGGCGCCAAGGATGTTATCGATAATGCTTCGGAGATGCTCGTTGAGGCTGCCGACGCAATTGACCCTCCAGACAAAGGACGGGCGATCGTCCTTGCTGACTTTGGGGCGGCTGATGGCGGTACATCCGAAAGCGCGCTGAGAAGGTGCATTGAGCGGGTTCGAATGCGCTTTTCCGATGTGCAGATTCAGGTCAGTTATACCGATCTACCAAGCAATGACTTCAGCGCCTTATTTAAGAATCTTCTTGGATTCGGCTCCTTAACGGCTAATACCTATCTCACCGACATCGAGAATGTTTATGTAAACGCCTGCGGCATCGGCTTTCACAAACAACTTTTACCTGATGCATCACTGGATATTGGGTTCTCTGCAACAGCAATGCACTATATTTCTGAAAAGCCCTGTCCTATCGAAGATCATGTCCATATGGTGGGCGCGGGCAGCAACACGCTAGCGGCCTATGCAGCCCAGGCGCAGAAAAACTGGGATGACCTTCTTCTTGCCCGCGCCAATGAACTACGGCCCAGCGGCCAACTTGTGATGCTGAACTTTGGTATCGATGAGGAAGGTCGCTATCTTGGTAACACCGGAGGCGTCAATATGTTTGATACTTTTGCCAACCTCTGGACCCAGATGCGTGACGAAGGCGTTATCTCCAGTGATGAATTTATCAACACTGCCTTTCCTCAATATTATCGAACGGTCGAAGAATTCTGTGCACCGTTCAAAAACGAAGATTCACAGGTCTATCAAGCAGGATTGAGGCTTGTCTCAGCTCAAACGGGGGTCGTGAAGTGCCCATACCGCAAAGCCTATGAAGAGTCTGATGGCGCGATGTCGACCAGAGAATTTGCCCAGAGTTATATTCCGACCCTAAGGTCATGGAGTGAGGCTGTTTTTTTGAGCGGTCTTGATGATGCCAGGCCACTGGATCAGCGACACCGGATCGTCGATGATTTCTATAAACGCTATGAGGATCGCGTCGCTTCGGATCCCGACGGTCATGCTATGGATTACGTCCATTGCTACCTAGCGGTCCGAAAAATCGCGGATCAGTCGTAGACTGAATCGGGTCTCTGTATTATGCGTGCGGTCGTTCTTCCCGGAATCCAGCAAACCCTTGTCGTTGAGGATGATTACCCTGATCCTGTCCTGCGGGAGGGCGAAGGTGAGGTCATCGAGATTACCGCCTGCGGGGTCTGTCATTCTGACCTGCATGTCGTCGATGGCGAGTTCCCCAGCCCCTTACCCCTGGTCTTGGGTCATGAAGTCACTGGTGTCCATCCTGAATTGGGCCCCGTCCTGCTTTACGCCCCCTGGGGGTGCGGCGCCTGCCCGCAATGCGCCGATGGTGACGAAATGATCTGCGCAAATTCAAATGAGGCCGGGTTGTTCACGAACGGTGGGTACTGCGAACGTATGTATGTTCCCGACCGAAAATATCTTGCCCCGCTTGATGGTCTGGATCCCATCACCGCCGCCCCGTTGGCATGCGGCGGACTGACGGCCTACCGTGCGGTTGACCACGGCATAAAGGCCTTGGCGCCAATGCAGCGTCAAGGGAGAGTACTTCTGATCGGTGTCGGCGGCCTTGGTCAATATGCCATCCGCTATCTGCAGCTTCTCACCAATGCAAAGATCATTGCCCTTGATGTCGCTGAAGACAAAAGATCCAGAGCCCTCGAACTCGGCGCAGACGAAGCAATTGGACCCGATGAAGATATCGCACCCTGCGACCTTATTATTGACTTCATTGGATCGGATATAACCCTTGCTACCGCAGCAGGCGCGGTAGCCCGCAAAGGTATGATTATTGTTGTGGGCCTCGGCGGAGGTCAGACAAACTTCGGCCTTGGAAAAGTGCCACCGGAAGCACGATTCATGACCAGTTTCTGGGGGACGCGCCAGCAGATGGACGAATTGCTCGAGCTCGCCCGACGGGAACCCTCGATTATGCCTTCTGTTGAAACACTGCCACTATCTGATGCACAGCATGCACACAACCGCCTTCGGGAGGGACGGGTCGCAGGCCGCATCGTGCTTATTCCCTGATAGATTAGACGATCTGCTTTTAAATCCAGTATCACCGCGAGACAGTCCATCATGAACCGAACCGCTGATGATTTTCGGGCGGCATGTAACGATGCCGGCGTACACACAGTAGAACTGGGCACTCCGGACAGTCAAGGGCATATACGGGGTAAACGCATACCAGTCGACCGGTTCTTTGAGGTCGCAGTAGATAGTGGTGCCAAAATTGCCGACGCCATATTCGTTTTTGATATACAGAACGATCTTCCTGACAACGAGTTCGTCAACATGGACACCGGCTATCTCGACTGCACACTGGTACCAGAGATCAGTAGCGGACGCATCCTGCATCACCGTCCCGGCTACGCCATGGTATTCGCCTCGGTGGATAACGAGAATGGAGAACCGCACCCACTGGCACCACGTAACGTGCTTGCCCAGCAGATTGCAAAACTCAACCATCAGGAACTGAATCCGGTTGTTGCGACCGAAATGGAATTCTATTTGACGACTCCGGACTGGCAGCCGGTGCAGGATCATATCCAGTACAGTTCCCTTACTGACCGTGTCGATCTTGAACCGGTTTTATATGCAATGCGTGAGGCGCTGGCGGGCGCGGGTATCGAGGTGGAATCGTCAAATTACGAGTACGGTCCCGGACAAATTGAGATCAACACCGGTCCCGCTGACGCGATGCGTACTGCCGACAACACTGTTTTATTCAAGTCCATCGTCAAGCAGGTAGCGGTTCAACATGATCTGAGGGCAACTTTCATGCCGAAACCCTGGGCCGAGGCATCTGGCTCCGGGATGCATGTACACACCTCGCTTTCACGTGACGGCGAGAATGTATTCTCATCCTGCGACGGCGCCCCCGCTGGCCTGATGGCAGGTTGGCTTGCGGGGTTGATGGAGCACGCACTTGCGATGACCTTTCTCGGCGCACCGACGAGTAACGGACCAAGGCGGATCCGCCCCTATACCTTTGCCCCTACCCATGTGAACTGGGGTCTGGACAATAGAACCGTTCTGGCGCGTTGCATATGTGAAGCGGGTTCCGCCGCCAACCGGATCGAGTATCGTTCAGCCGGTGCCGACGCCCATCCTCATCTGATCATTGCCGGCATCCTGGCTGCCGGAGCAGATGGCATTGACCATTCACTATCCCCCGAAGAGATGAGCATCGGGGATACGTATACCAATCCCGGTGACGCTACTCCCCTGCCCGCCGACCTCGCAACAACCCTGGCGTCGTTTGAGGGATCCAAACTATCGCAATTGCTTGGCGACACCTTTTCAAAAAGCTATGCCTCCATTGCTGCCCACGAAGTAACCCATGCCGCTGAACATAATCCCGACCCTGATGCGGTAAGCGATTGGGAACGACAGCGACTGATGGAGCACAGTTAAAGGAAAATGACTTCTCCGGCGACATCACCCGATATCGTAAGCCCCGCGATCTATCTGGAGGGGATTCCGCACCGCCAATTCAGTGAAATCATGGCTCATCCGGGGCTGTTGTGGCATCCATACCAGGATGGGGGTTTCTGGGTGGTCAGCCGACACAGCGATGTCAAAGCCGTTTCCAAACAGCCAAAACTTTTTTCGTCGGCTGTCGGACACACCAATCTATGGGACCTCGAGGCAGATGCCCTCGAGGCGCGGCGCTCGATCATCGATACCGATGCTCCTGATCACACGCGCATCCGCCGGCTCGTAAGTAAAGTATTCACGCCCCGCAACATCAACCTATGGGAGAACGTTACCCGCGAGATTACCTGCGAACTGTTGGATGACTTTCAGCACACAGGTGGGGGGGATTGGGTGAACAAGGTAGCAGCGCCGTTGCCCATACGCGTCATTCTTTCCATTCTTGGCGTTCCCGTCAGTGACGCTGATTATCTGGTTGAGTTATCCAACTATCTCGTCGAGGGCACAACAGATAAACCTACGCTTGCGCCGGACGCTTTCGGGAACACGACCGACCTGCGCCTTCTGCCTTTCAGGTCACCCGCCAGTCATGCGCTCTTTGAATATGGAGAACAACTCGGACTCAAACGCAAGTCAGACCCGCAAGAGGATGTTGTGACACAGTTGGTTATGGCGGAAGAAGACGGCAACAGGCTGTCGGCAGCAGAGTACCGCAACCTATTTCATGTATTGGTGTTTGCGGGAAACGAAACCACGCGCACCGCCATCGCTCACGGAGCCATGGCCTTCGCCGAATTTCCTGACCAGTGGAAACGTCTCGAGATCGATGGAGAGATCGGAGCGCCTGCCGTGGAGGAACTCCTTCGCTGGGCAACACCTGTCCTGCATATGCGCCGCACCGCTACTGCTGATACCGAGCTTTCAGGAACTCCTGTCTCTCAGGGAGACAAAGTGGTCATGTGGTATTCAGCAGCCAATCGTGATCCTGCGGTTTATGACCACCCGTTTGACTTTGATGTCAGTCGCGAGACAAATTCCCACTTCTCTTTTGGGGGTGGGGGGCCGCATTTTTGTCTCGGTGCGTTTCTCGCGCGTATGGAGATCCGAATTCTCCTAGAGGAAATGTTGAACCGCAAAATGGCCCTGCGCCAGATAGGCGCGCCTACCCGAGTCGCCTCTAACTTTATTCATGGCATCCTGTCGGTTGAGATGGAGGTCGTATGACTGGCTGGACACGCCTTGGCCTGGATGTGAGCCGCTGCGTCGGCGTCGGCCAGTGCGAGTTGCTTGAGCCTGACTTATTTCGGGTAGACGACGATACCGGGACCGCAACTATAGTCGGCGAGCCCGTTCTACCTAGTCAGCGCGCCGAAGCGATAGTGGATCAATGTCCTTCCGGCGCCATACAAATAGACAACAACATCAATCCAACTCTGCCGAAGCTTCCAGACACTGATTGACGAAGCCCGTGGGCATTTCCAACCCCTGGGCAATCTTCTTCAGGAGTTTGCTTTCGGCTTGCGCGACAGGTTGTTCGACGCCCGCTATCAGGCATAGATCCCTGACCACCTGCATACGCTGAGACAGGCTTGCCTTTTCGTGGGCTGCCTCTATGCGGTTTGGCAGCAGTTCGCGAAGACGCCCAGGGTCAAGGCTCTCCACCGCAAAGTCTTCCTCGAAGAATTCTTCCAGCATCTGCCGTTCCTTATCGGAGACCCCCCCGGCAGCATCTGCGACGGCAATAGCGCCCGCGACGAAGAGATTGCGCATCGCGCGCGCTGCCTCCGTTTTTCCTTTCAGATAATCCGGCTCCATCAGGCCCATCACGGTTCGGACCTGGTCCTCAAGGTCATGCTTGTCGATACCGCCGGAGCGCATCAGTCCAGATCGGTCAAAGAGGGTCAGCGCTTTCACCCGAAGCGGGCTAAAAGGATGCGTCAGAAACCAGTCCTGCATTGGTGCACCCTGGCCAGGCTGCTCACCCAGGGCCAGCATGTCGTCAACCTGGCGCAAAAATTCTTCGAGATCAAATTTGACGATCGAATCATCGCGCAATCCTGAGGCGAGCTTAAACAGCGCCCGCGCCACGCTTGGAAGATCTTCGGCACAATACGCCCCCGCGCGGTCCGCAGAAACCTCGGCATAGCGTGACCAGGCAAAAAGATCCAGCGCCAAAGAGGCCGGCGGGCGGGTCTTGCCTCGGAGGATATAGCCTATCGGAATTTCGTGATGGTGGTAGACATGATGACCGAGTTCATGACCCATGACGAAAAGCAACTCCTGCTCGGAAAAAGCTTCCAGCAGAGACGAGGAAAACATGATGTATACGCAGCCATCTTCAGGCTTGAAACAGGCCGCATTGAACTGAGGCGCCGGATACGCATAAAGCTCAAGCCTGCTTTCAATACCAAGACGCTCCTGGCAACGGTCTGCCATGGCGTGCAGCGCACCCGACATGGAACGGCTGAGACGAACCGAGGTGCTCAGCAGATGTCGGCGCACACCTGGGCCTTTACGATTTTCTTCCTGCTGTTCCACGGTCTCGCGCACCCGACGCACTTCCGGGTGGGTCAGCAATGTCTCGTACAGCTTCAGATCATTATCGCAGCGGATCTCACTCGCCGGGTCTTTCATAGTCATGTTGCTCCAACAATTTTCGGATAGACCTTAGCGACTGATGGACGTTGTTTCACTTTGTCCGCAATTCTTTCAACATTACTGAATTTTGCTAGATCCGGATGCCCATATTCACCCGAAAGCCAGGTGCTCAGCATAAAGAGATAGATATCTACCGCAGAAAATAATTCGTCCAACATCCATGGCTTCTCACCAATCGCATCATCGACTATCTGCCACAGGGACATCAATCTTTTGCGGCCCTGTTGTTCAATACCCGCGTATCCCGAGTCAAGAGCCGAAAACCGATTAGCGCGATAAGTCATCGAAAAAGCATTTTGCAATGAACTCGAAAAGAAAAAGAGCCACTGCAGAAACAGACCACGATAGCGGTCGCCTACTCCTGGTGCGAGCCCATATTCGGAATGCCGATCACACAAAAAGGTGACAATCGCGCCACACTCATAGATCGG
>JBMUHF010000282.1:0-1255 GCA_050302555.1 Arenicellales bacterium
GCGGTTGATTGGCGTCGCCAATGTTGCGACCCCGATATTGGGTGGGTTCATGTTTTCAATCGATACTCGGGGTGCCCGTTATGAACGCGGTGCGGAGAATGCAACCTTTCGAGGAAACAACTTGTCGACAGGGCGCTAGAGTCAAAAATCGATCAGGCACACAGAACAACGGTCAGGCGTTATCGGGATCAGTAGCAAGTAATCTGATACGGCGAGCGAGATCATCCAGAAAGTCATCGCCTGAAGCTGCATTGAGCGCAGCTCGGTTTAGCCAATCACGAGCTGCCTTAATGTCTCGCTCAACCACTTTTCCGTCCTGATAGAACATACCCAGCGTGTACTGGGCAACCGCCAGCTCCTGCCGCGCAGCCTGTTCGAACCAGAGAACGGCCTGTTCGATATCCTGCTTCCCGCCTTCTGCATTGAACTGCATTACCCCTAGGTTGAACTGGGCGAGTGGGTTTCCCTGAGTCGCCGCCATTTCAAACCAACGACGAGCACTTTCCAGGTTCTCTGGGACATCAACACCGTTGTAATAGATGGTCGCAAGTTTTAGCTGGGCGCCACTGTGACCGTTGGCGCCGGCGCGTTGGTACCAGTAGATCGCCTTGGTAATGTCTTTATCTCCCGCTTGCCCCGTTGCATAAATCCATCCGAGATTATCCTGGGCATCGCGGTTATCCTGTTCGGCCGCGAGAGACAACCAGTGGATGGCCTCAGAAAGGTTAGGCGCACCATATTCCTGGTTTAAATAGGTCCATCCAAGGTTGTTCTGTGCCGGAGCGTGTCCCTGATGCGCGGCATCCTCAAACCATATACGCGCTTCACTTACGTCAGGGCCTGCTCCCAGTCCGTGCAGAAACATCCAGCCGAGCTGGTTCTGGGCTGTCTGTTCTCCGCTCATTGCTGATCGGGTGAACCAACGAATTGCTTCCCCATAGTCCTGAACCACGCCCTCGCCCCGGTAATAACGCCAGGCCAGTGCGGTCTGTGCTTTGGTGTGATCCTGTTCAGCGGCTTTTCGATACCAGCCGGCGGCGGTCGATAGATTTTTTGAAACGCCTGCCCCGTGCTGGTAAAGCCTGCCCGTTTCATATTGTGCGGATGCATCACCCTCGGCCGCGAGAGCCGTCCACAAACTGATTGCCTGTTCAATTTCACCTGCTTCCCATGCGGCTCTGGCGTCAGAAATTCCCGACTCCCCCATCACACAGATGGGCCACAAGAGCGCCGCCATTAGGGCGATCACAGTCTG
>JBMUHF010000283.1:0-1275 GCA_050302555.1 Arenicellales bacterium
CCGCCGGGCGGTATCGTCGGCATCATCGGACCCAACGGCGCGGGTAAGACCACGCTCTTTAAAATGCTGACCGGTGTCGAAGCACCCGACAGCGGCGAGATCGATCGGGGCGATACCATCGACATCGCCTATGTTGACCAAAGCCGGGATTCGCTAGATGACAGCAAAACCGTTTGGGAAGAAATTTCTGACGGACTTGATGTGCTTGAAGTCGGCAAGTACCAGACACCTTCGCGCGCATATGTTGGTCGCTTTAACTTCAAAGGACCGCATCAGCAAAAACATATCGGGTCGCTGTCGGGCGGAGAGCGCAACCGCGTACATCTTGCCAAGGTCTTGCGCCAGGGCGGCAACGTGCTGCTGCTGGATGAACCGACCAACGACCTTGATGTGGAAACGCTTCGCGCGCTTGAAGTTGCGTTGACGAATTTTCCAGGCTGCGCCGTTGTCATCTCACACGACCGCTGGTTCCTCGACCGGATTGCGACGCATATTCTCGCCTTTGAGGGCGACAGCCAAGTGACGTGGTTTTCTGGTAACTTTGCTGAATACGAAGCCGACCGAAAACGCCGTCTGGGTGACGATGCCGACCAACCACACCGTATCAAATACAAGCCCATCCAGCGCTGAGAACACTATGAAAACAGGGTCAAATGGTGCTCAAGCGGATCTTCGGGCATGACTGACCCATTCGCCCGATTCGGTGTTTCACACCTGTCGGCGACCTCGATGCTGCAGTTTCGGGCCGACCCGGCGCTTGGTGTGCTTTACCTAATCTATAAGATCCGTGAAGCCGGCTCCCCCGCCATGCACCGGGGCTCAGCGCTCGATCACACCATTGGCCAGATGCTCGAAGCAGACGCCGCGCTTGATCAAGAAGGCGCAAGAGCCATGGCCGCAGCACACTACGATGATCTTATTGAGAAGACCGATGAGAAGTACCGCCCTTCAGATATCAAACGCGAACGCGAAGTGGTCTGTCGGTGTCTCGATGAGTGTTATCCCATCGTCAGCGATTGGGACACACCGCTGGCGTACCAGCATCCGATCCGACTCAGCCTGCAGGGAATAGAAATCCCCGTTATCGGGTTTATTGATCTTCGCTATCCGGATGTGGTGCGCGAGTTGAAAAGCTCCGCCAGACCGCGCCCGGGTATTGTTGATGATCATGCTTTTCAGGT
Source organism: Arenicellales bacterium (assembly GCA_050302555.1). GTDB lineage: Bacteria > Pseudomonadota > Gammaproteobacteria > Arenicellales > UBA868 > UBA868. The sequence goes on from JBMUHF010000283.1 coordinate 1,182, forward strand.
GGCGACTTATGCGATGGCGATCCGCCAGGAAAGCGGCGCGTGGCCGCAGGCCTTCGTCGATTACCTCACGCCTTCGGGGATGAAGTCGTATCAA
>JBMUHF010000284.1:0-4171 GCA_050302555.1 Arenicellales bacterium
CTTTTGAAGCCCATGAAGAATCCCATCGGGCGGAATTGTTCCTGGAGGCGTTCGGGGGCGTGATGGAATTCTGCTCCGAGACCAAGGAGTTGGGTTACGAGATCATGTGGCAGGGCGAAAAGTAAGGTGCAAATTCTGCCGGATCAATCTTTGCAACTCGTATCGGCGCGGTTGTTCCTGCGCCCACTGCAGGAGACTGATGTCGATTTGGTCCTTGAGCTTTTTACCGATCCCGAGATCATGGAATACGCAGGCGGCCCCGTAAAAAGCGAAAGGATTCGAACGGAGATGGCAGCCTCCGTCCAGCGCGGGGCAGATGGATCTATCGGGGTCTGGTGTATTTGCAGAGGCGATACAAAAGAGCCTATCGGTACTATTGCGCTCCTGCCGTTACCCGTAGAGGCCGAAGACACTGAGTGGGAATTGGTGCGCACGGGAGAGATGCCGGACGGTGACATTGAGATCGGGTATTTCTTGAGAAAAGGCGAGTGGAGGCAAGGCTATGTATCCGAGGCGGTATCGCGTGTCCTGGAGTTCGCCTTTTCCGTTGCAAGTTTGGAAGAGATTGTTGCGGTGATTGATCCTCGAAATATAGCCTCGCGAAAGGTTCTCGAGCGTACTGGATTTTTGAGCGAGGGGGATCGACGGGCCTATCGGGAAACTTGTCAAGGATTTCGGATCTCAAAGTCGGGCTGGCTCTCCGGCCGGTCTTGACCTGGCGCGTAGGAATAGAATTGGAATCGGTTTGCAGGCTTTAGGACGACGCTTGATTTTGATCTCGCGGAGTCCTTATTATCGTTGTTCTGACAACGCTACCTTAACTGCAGGTGACAGACTATGAGCGTACTAATTAAAAACGGCCGAATCGTGACCGCGGTGGATGATTACCACGCGGATATCTATATCGAAAATGAAAAGATATCCATGATCGGCAAGGACCTGCAGATAGAAGCGGCCAAGGTGATTGATGCGAGCGACCGGTTGGTCATCCCCGGCGGCATTGATCCGCATACGCATTTTGATATGCCTTTTGGGGGCACAAGAAGCGCGGATGATTTTGAATCCGGTCCGCGGGCTGCCGCCTTTGGCGGCACCACCTGTGTGATTGACTTTGCGATTCAGAGCAAAGGCAGTTCCTCGCTCGAAGGCCTCGATACCTGGCACCAGAAGGCAGACGGCAAAGCGTTGATCGACTATGGCTTCCATATGATCATCACCGATATGCCCGATTCACGCCTCCCCGAGATGCAGAAACTGGCCGACGAGGGGGTGACCTCCTATAAACTGTTTATGGCGTATCCAGGCGTGCTCTACGTGGATGATGGCACGCTTTACCGGGCGTTTCGCCAGGCCGGGGAGAACGGCACCCGGGTCTGTATGCACGCTGAGAACGGTATCGTGATTGATGAGATCATCAAGGAGGCACTTGCCGACGGACATACCGAGCCGAAGTATCATGGGTTGACGAGACCCACCCGGATGGAGGCCGAGGGGGTGTATCGCTCCATCGCGATCGCGGAGGTCGCCAAGGTGCCGCTCTATATCGTGCATCTATCTTGTTCGGATGCACTGGAAGAGGTCAAACGTGCCCGCGCTCGGGGCGTCGATGTCATTGCGGAAACCTGTCCGCAGTATCTGTTTCTCGATCAGAGTTACTACGATCAGGAGGGTTTTGAGGGCGCCAAGTACGTCATGACGCCGGCGCTTCGAGAGAAATGGAATCAGGATGAACTGTGGCAGGGGCTGAAATTCCGTGACCTTGAGACAATCGCAACGGATCATTGTCCGTTCTGTTTTAAGGATCAAAAAGAGTTAGGACTCGATTCCTTCACCAAGATTCCAAACGGGGCGCCTGGCGTCGAGAACCGGATGAGCCTGATTTACAACGGCGGCGTGGTGAAGGGGCGAATGGATCTCAACCGTTTTGTTGAGGTCACCTCAACGGCAGCGGCCAAGGCCTTTGGACTTTTTCCGAAGAAGGGCACGATCGCTGTGGGCACGGATGCGGACATCGTGATCTTCGACCCGGAGCGTACCGAAACAATAAGTGTCAAAAATCCCTGCACACATCATATGCGTGTGGATTACTCAGCTTATGAAGGTTTCGAGGTCAAGGGTTTCACTGAAACGGTCTTGAGCCGAGGCCGCGTTATCATCGAAAACAACGAACAGAAGATTGAGCGGGGCGGTCAGTTCGTCAAACGGGCCCTGACCGGCGCACATCTTTCAGGCTGATATCGATCGTTTATCTACCGGACCGACGGGCGTAACCGACAACGTCCGACGGTCTTATATCTGGAGATTGCTTCGTGTATAAACTTTATGGAAGTCTGGGTGCGGCAAGTCTGGCGCCGCACTGTGTTCTAGAGGCCTCGGGCGAGGCGTATGAGTTCATCGCGGTCGATATCTCCGACGAGGTCAAACGCGATCCGGAATATCTGAAGTTAAATCCTCATGGCCGGGTTCCAACATTGGTGATGGGCGCTGAGGTTATGATGGAGTCCGCGGCGATATCGATGTACCTCGCGGATAAGCACCCGGAGGCGAACCTGTCACCAGTATTGGATGATCCCCAGCGTTGGGAATACCTACAGTGGATGACTTATCTCACAAATACCCTGCAGGAGACCATGCTGTTGAAGCGGTACAGTTCAGGCTATACCACGGATACTGACACTTCTGCGGTGTCAGATTCAGCAGCCGCGAGACTCAACCAGATTCTCCAGGTACTCGAAGTGGGTTTGGGGAAACATGGCGGACCGTTTCTTCTGGGCAATAACTTGAGCACTGCGGATATTTATCTCAACATGGTACTTGGCTGGGATCCAGACATTGGCGCTGGCGCAAGTGAGACGAAAGACTGGCCGAATGTCACGAAGAATTATGACGCTCTGTTTTCCCGAGAGGATGTGGCCAAGATCCTGCTCGAAAATGACTTTCCGGGCCCGGTATCCTGACCGGGATACTGTTCGGAATCAGTTCAACCACTGACCCTCGGGAATGGAGTCGATCTCTTTTCCTGCCATCCAGCGTCCGTGGAACTGGAGTCCTTCTTCTTCCATCCTGGCGAAAAAGTTTTTCGGATCATCTCCTTCGATGTGGGCACGGTGCGCATCTGCGTCAATGAAGATCTGTGTGTAAAGAAAGACGTTGGGATTATCTGTAGCCCGGCACACAAAAAACTGCTTCATACCGGGCTGGTTCTCAAGGCAGGTGTAGCGGTATTCGTTAATGAGTTGCTCGATACGGTCAAGGTCGCCCTCTACCACGGCTGTCACATGAACGATGTAGGTCATTGCGATGCCCAAAGTTCTGTGCTGAGGTAGCGTTCACCCGTGTCCGCAAGGATGGCAAGTAGTTGCCGACCTTCCGCTTCTTCACGTTTGGCGTACTCAAGCATTCCGACAACTGCTGCGCCACACGAGATACCGCAAAAGATGCCTTCGCGCTTTGCAAGTTGTCGTGCTACATCTATAGCTTGGTCGGCATTTACTGCGATCACGTCGTCGTAGGCGCTTTGGTCGAGTGTGTCTGGGATGAACCCAGGCGCGGTGCCCATAATGCGGTGTTTGCAGGCGATGCCTTTCGAGAGGATGGGAGAGTTGTCCGGTTCTGTGGCAACGATTTTGATCCCGGGTATGGACTCACGCAGGACCGACGACAAGCCGCTGATGGTGCCGCCCGTGCCAGTGGTGCATATCACTGCACCAAGATCACTGTCAAAATCTTCAATGATTTCGTTCGCGGTCTGACGGTGCGATTGGGGGTTGGCAGGGTTGTAGTGCTGGCCGACGAAAAAATAACCTTTCTCTTTTTCAAGCCGCCGGGCTTCCTCGATAGCGCCAACGGTGCCCTTCTCGGCGGGTGTCAACACCAGTTCCGAGCCAAAGGCCTTGAGAATGGCTTTGCGCTCTTCGCTCATGTCGGCCGACATCACAAAAACAGCAGGGTAGCCCTTCACAGCGGCAACCATTGCAAGACCGATGCCAGTATTACCCGATGTCGGCTCGACAAGCGTGTCACCCGGTTTCAGAACGCCGCGCGCCTCAGCGTCCTCAATCATGTTCAGCGCCGGCCGGTCCTTGACCGAACCTCCGGGATTAAAACTCTCGAGTTTGACCCACAGGGAACTTGATCGACCGGGATCGAAGTGGTGCAAGCGGATGGTCGG
>JBMUHF010000285.1:0-4730 GCA_050302555.1 Arenicellales bacterium
CGTTGCACTTCGTTTTTGCTTACCTGAATTACCGCGCCGGGTTCCTCGGAGAAAAGCATCGCCAGCGCATCATCCGTATTGCCGATATCAATCTCGAGCGAACAACGGCTGGCAAAAGCCATTTCCACAAGGGCGACGACAAGCCCGCCGTCGGAACGGTCGTGGTAGGCGAATGCGAGCTTGTGCGCCAGCAGTTCACGGGTCGCAGCGAAAAATGCACAAAGATCCTCTGGGTGATCTAGGTCAGGCACCTCGTTACCGATCTGTCCAAATACCTGGGCCAGCGCCGAACCACCAAGCCGATTCTTCCCCCGCGCGAGATCGATCAGCAAAAGTACCGACTCCTGTGTGGTCTCCAGCACCGGCGTTACCGAGCGGCGAACGTCCGCCACCGGCGCAAACGCGGTGATGATCAATGACATCGGAGACGAAACGCTGAAACGATCTCCATTTTGGGTCCAGCGGCTGGACATGGACATGGAATCCTTGCCCACCGGAATCGAGATGCCGAGCGCCGGGCACAGATCAAGGGTAACGGCCTGCACGGTTTGAAAAAGATCCGCGTCCTGGCCTGCCTCTCCTGCTGCAGCCATCCAGTTCGCGCACAAGTGGACATCTGAAAGTTCGCTGATCCCTGCGCAAGCGATATTGGTGATCGCCTCGGCCACGGCCATACGTCCACTGGCGGGGGCATTGACCAGTGCCAGTGGAGTCCGTTCGCCCATCGAGATGGCCTCCCCTGTCTGGCTATCAAAACCTGCTGTCGTGATACCAGCGTCTGCAACAGGGACTTGCCAGGGCCCAACCATCTGATCCCGGACGACCTGACCTCCAACACTGCGGTCGCCGATAGTAATAAGAAAGGTTTTGTCCGCGACCGCGGGTAGGCGCAACACACGCTCCAGGGCGTCGCGGATTACGATACCATCGAGATCGAGATCAGGGTAGACGCGGGCCCTACTAACGGCCTTGCGGTGCATCCTCGGCGCGTTGCCAAAAAGCAATTGCATGGGCAGATCCACCGGGGATTGAGCAGGCAGGGTCGCACCCGTTTGCACTTTGGCCAGGGTAGGATCGACGAGCCTTAGCACCTCCTCTGCATCTGCCTCACCCACGATACTGAAAAGACACCGCTCACGGGCGCAAAGTGACTTAAAGGACTCGAGTTTCTCCGGCGCGATCGCCAGGACATAACGTTCCTGAGCCTCGTTACACCACAATTGCATCGGCGACAACCCTGGTTCATCAGTGGGTATCGCACTAAGGTCAAAACGGGCGCCGAGCCCGGCATCGTGGACCAGTTCCGGCAGGGCGTTAGACAAGCCCCCGGCTCCAACATCATGGATGGAAATGATCGGGTTTTGTGGGCCCAGGGCAATACAGCGATCGATCACCTCTTGACAGCGCCGTTGCATTTCGGCGTTGCCCCGTTGTACCGAGGCGAAATCGAGTGCCTCGTCGCTTTCGCCCGAATCAACACTGGAAGCGGCTCCACCTCCAAGGCCAATCAGCATCGCCGGCCCACCTAGAACGACCAGTTGCGCGCCGGAGGAAATCACTTCTTTTTGGACATGGCAATCACGGATATTGCCAAGGCCGCCAGCGATCAGGATTGGCTTGTGGTACCCATAACGGAAGGCCGAGTTCTCCCCGTCGGAGGCAACCTCGAGGGTGCGGAAGTATCCCGAAACATTTGGCCGGCCGAACTCGTTATTGAATGACGCGGCTCCGATCGGCCCCTCAAGCATGATCTGCAACGGGGAAGCGATCCGCGCCGGGCTTTGGTGTGGCAACTCCCAGGGCATAAGCGCGCCGGGCAAGCGCAAGTCCGATACCGAAAATCCGGTGACCCCAACTTTGGGTTTACCGCCCCGGCCGGTCGCTCCCTCATCCCGAATCTCTCCCCCTGAGCCCGTCGCCGCGCCTGGAAAAGGAGAAATCGCCGTAGGATGATTATGGGTCTCTACCTTGATCACGAGATGCAATGGCTCTGCAATCTGGCCGTATTCGCCGCCGGTCGACAGTGGCAGAAACCACGAAGCCGGGTAACCGCGGAGTACTGCGGCATTGTCGCTATACGCGCTCAGCGTCTTTTGGCCGTTTCGTGCGTGGGTGGTACGCACCATTTCAAAGAGCGAAGCATCCTTAATAACATCGTCAAGGGTCCACTGCGCGTTGAAGATTTTGTGCCGGCAGTGTTCTGAATTCACCTGGGCGAACATCATTAACTCGGCGTCCGTAGGGTTACGATGCATCTCGACGAATGCGCCAGCCAGGTATTCGCACTCCTGCTGACTCAACGCAAATCCTTCCCGCTCATTCGCCGCTTCGAGGGCTCCAAGGCCTCCGTTGATCACGTCGACATACTCGATTGGCGCTGGCGCCTGCGGTGCAAATACCTGTTCGAGCCTGCTGAGATCGCCAACAACCGATTCGGTCATCGGGTCATGGAGAAATCCCACGAGGTCGTCACGGGTCACCTCCATGTTTGCCGGCCCATCGATGTGCCACACGACACCGCGCTCGATTCTTTCGATGGACTTAAGACCGCAGTGTCGGGCGATATCAGTCGCCTTGGTGGACCAGGGCGAACGGGTTCCAAAGCGGGGAATGACCCTTATCGGATTGCCTTCAAGAATACATTCCTGAGCGCTTTGTTGAGATGCTTCCAGAAGGTTTTCGAGAATCTCGGTTTCGGCGTTACTTAAGACCGCACCACTTTCGACCAGATAGAAAAAACGCGCAGAACAGACACCCAGCTCAAGACCCCGCTCGGCCGCACGGGTCGAGAGTTTTTCAATATTAAAGGGTGTGAGGGCGAGTCCACCGCCCAGCATCAACATGGCGCGGTCCTGGCCGGCTGATCAGGCCTCAATCGGTGCCTCAAGATCGACACCGAGCCGCAGAGCGACCTCTTCGTAGGCCTCGACTACTCCGCCGAGGCCTTGGCGAAATCGATCCTTGTCGAGCTTTTCACGGGTATCGGTATCCCAGAGCCGACAACCGTCAGGGGTAAATTCGTCACCCAGTAGCAGTTGGTCGCCAAAACGGCCGAATTCAAGTTTGAAATCAACCAAAATCATCCCACCGTCAGCGAAGAGTTTGCTGAGAATCTCGTTGACCTGAAAGGTCTGAGCCTTCATCGACCCCACTTCGTCAGGCGTTGCCCAGCCAAACGACGCAATGTGATACTCATTGATCATCGGATCATGCAGTTCGTCGTTCTTCAGGAAGAATTCAAAGGTGGGCGGCACAAGATCCAGCCCGTCCTCCACGCCCAGGCGCCGACATAAAGAGCCGGTAGCGATATTGCGCACCACACACTCGACCGGAATCATATCAAGATGCTTCACCTTGGATTCATTGTCGCTCAGTAGTGCGTCAAAATGGGTCGCGACTCCCTGCTCTTCGAGATGGCTCATGATGAACGCGTTAAAACGGTTATTGACCATGCCTTTACGATCGAGTTGGTCTATTTTCTCGCCGTCAAAGGCCGAGGTATCATCTCGAAACTCCATAATGAGTCGCGTAGCTTCATCAGTCAGAAAAACAGACTTCGCTTTGCCCGAATAGAGCTCTTCACCCTTTTTCATTTCTCATCGATCCCATTTAAAAGATTTATCACAGAACCCCTGCGCTGCTGAGGGCCTCGCGGACTTCATCATGACACTCGGTCGACAGCGGCACCAACGGCAGGCGGATTCCCCCACCAATGAGCCCCTGCTGCGCAACTGCCCATTTGGCTGGGATGGGGTTCGACTCCACAAACATCGCCTTATGCAGATCTGCGAGTTGGCCGTTGAGTGCTCGCGCGTTGTCGGCGTCACCTGAGATAGCCGCCTGGCACATACGATGCATCAGATTGGGCGCGGCGTTGGCGGTCACCGAAATAGTGCCCTTGCCGCCGGACAGCATCAACTCACACGCCGTACCATCCTCTCCAGAATAGATCAGAAAATCTTCCGGCGCCCGGTCAATCAGATCCCTGCCGCGATCAAGATCGTTGGTCGCATCCTTGATAGCAACAATATTTTCAATTTCTGCCAGGCGTAACGTGACATCGTTGTGCATATCCGCCGCGGTGCGCCCTGGGACGTTATAAAGAATCTGCGGCACCGCAACGGCCTCCGCAATGGCCTTGAAGTGCTGATAGAGCCCCTCTTGAGGAGGCTTGTTGTAGTACGGCACCACCAGAAGACAGGCGTCGACGCCAGCATCGGCTGCGCTTCGTGTCAACGATATCGCTTCAGAGGTTGAATTCGCGCCGGTACCGCCGATAACAGGAATCCGTCCCGCCACCGCCTTTACTGTGCGAGCTATAACCTCTCCATGTTCATCATGGTCGAGAGTCGCCGACTCGCCGGTGGTACCCACCGAAACAATCGCATCGGTGCCTTGCGCAATATGGTGTTCTACCAACCGCTCGAGCGCGGTCCAGTCGACGCTGCCATCATCGTGCATTGGGGTGACCATGGCCACCATGCTGCCTGTGAACATCTGGGAACTCCTTGCTTTGGCCTGTTAGGAAGCCAGAGCGTCGCTGCTACGGGTCACACTCGGATGGTACTTTGCGCTCATCGACAGCACAAGGCGCACCGCTGCCCTTCCCTCAGTTCGCAAGACGCCAACTCAGTATTTTGTCTTTGATCTGCGCTTTTGCACCGATGGCAATCGGCAGGTTGGGTGCCACGTGCCCGAAGTCCCGGGACGAGAACACCGGACAGGGTGTC
>JBMUHF010000286.1:0-1053 GCA_050302555.1 Arenicellales bacterium
ATGTTATCGTGACACCGCATTGCTCTGCGGTCTATGCCGGATGGGACCTTAAATCGGTAGAGATGTTTTCAGACAATCTCACGCGATATCGTGAGGGCCAAACGCTTTCAAATATCGTTGACCCTGCCCGGGGTTACTGAAGTACCCGATTCGATTAAGGGGTTTTCAGGGCTTCAAACAGTTGTCCCGGGGTGTTGTCATGTTGCTCCAGTCTCAGGGCACGCATCAGGCAGAACATCATGGCCTGGTTCGAGGTGATCACCGGTTTTCCCGTTAGAGATTCAATCCGCTCGACGACTTCTACCGAGCGCATATCAGTGCAACTCAGGACCAGTGCCTCGGCGTCAGCGTGGTCGGCACGGCAGGCAAGTTCGGTTACTTCATCTAGGCTGAGCGCGCCTTGCCCGTAGTTGCTAAGTTCGCGGCCAATGTCGACACATTCAACAGTCGTGATCTGGTGGCTTTTGAGAAAGCAGGCGGCGAGCCGGTTTATTTCGCCGACATAAGGTGAAGCAAAACCGACTCGGGTGATATCGAGTGCATTCAGTGCTTCGATCAGGCAGCCCGCAGCTGTGAGGGACAGAGCGTTCGAATCCGCCTTGATTCTGTCGGCGAGATCCGAATCGAAATCGGAACCGTGTGTCAGGGTGGCAGAAGTGCAGCCATAAAGTACGACATCAGGGCGAACCCCGCAGATCAGTCGAATGTCTTCGCTGATATCTGAGGCGCCGAGACCCGCCATTTGTGCGGCTCCCGGAATCTCGTCTGCGTCATAGTTGCCCAGTCGATGAAAGTGCAGTGTTGCCCCCGGGGGGCGCATCATCATCATGTCGGGCTCCAGATTGGTGTTGGTGAATGGCACCAGGACACCGATTCGAGCCCCCCCGCGGTCCTCGGGACTCATTGCAATATCTCCTTTAAAACCTTTAGGCAGCGATCCATGATGTTTTGTTCGCAGATCGTCGCCCTAAGACAGTCAGCGAGGCCGTAGGGACCCATGCCTCTTAAGGCAAGTTTATTGACCCGCAGCTGCCTGTCTGCCTCCGCCGAAAT
>JBMUHF010000287.1:0-1415 GCA_050302555.1 Arenicellales bacterium
CAACCGGACCATTCTGCATGTGCTTTTTGAGAATGGCTACGAGGTGCCTCTGGACTGTTCCAACGGACGTTGCGGGACCTGCCGGACGCGCTATCTCTCTGGTGACGTTGATCATCGGGATACCGCGCTAAGCGAAAGTGAGCGCTCGGAGTACCTGACGGTCTGTGTGTCCCGCGCCCACGGTGGAGAAGTCGTCCTTGACCTGCCGGCCCCACAGTCAACCCAGCCCGTCGCACGACCAATCGCCGTAGTCGATGCGCCGGTCTGTGTTGCCTGCCTTAACTGCGTGCGCTTTTGCACTTTCGACGCCGCGCGTATCGATGATGAGCTAATCGGTGTCGGCGGAATCCAGGGCGCTGCAGTGATTGACCAGGATCTGTGTACCGGCTGCGGGCTCTGCGCGGCGGCCTGTCCGACAGGCGCGATCGAAATGAATATCAATACCCACGACAAGGTGATCAGCACCATTCACGCACTAAACAAAGAACCTGATTCGGTAGATAGCGAATCAACTACCGATATCAGTGCTACAGAAAATGTAACCTCGGTCATGATCTTTGCCTGTCCACAATGTCGGGAGACAACTCATCAGGTCTGCGAGGCGCAGAATCGCTTAACATCTCAACGAACGCATGCTCGAGTCGTAGAGGTGCCTTGCTCCGGACGGGTCGATACGCTGCAGTTGATGCACGCGTTCGAAAGTGGCGCCGATGCTGTGATGGTGGCTGGCTGCCAGCCAGGCGAGTGTCTCTTTAATACCGGCAACCTGCACGTCACCCAGCGAGTAAACCGTATCGCTGACTGGCTTGATAACTGCGGCCTGGGTCGTGACCGCGTGCATATGATACATCTGACACCGGGCGACAACGAGAACCTCATCGATGCGCTTACAAACTTGAGCGAAACGGCTGCTTCGAACGGGCCCAGTCCGCTCCGCCAACTGTCAGCCGCGGCTGTCCCCACGTCAACATCGGGTTAACATTAAAAGAGAGAAGATCCCGATGCTCAAATCCAACTATTAGCTATAACGCGTAAGAGGCTTAACATGATTGTTGCCGAACAAAAACCGTTGGAGGATATCCAGCGGATGCTCAAGGGCAAAAAGAAGGTGCTCACCGTCGGCTGCGGTACTTGCGTATCGGTCTGTTTTGCCGGAGGCAAGAAAGAATCCAGTGCCATGGCTGCCACCTTGCGTACCGCCGCTGCTGCGGCGGGTCAGGAACTGGAGGTCGAGGAAGTCACCGTGCAACGTCAATGTGTTCAGGAATTCGTTGCCCCGCTTGAGGAAAATATCGACGAGTACGATGCCGTACTTTCCATGGCCTGCGGCGTTGGCGTCCAGACGCTGGCCGAAAAATATATGGACACCCCGATCCTGCCGGGCCTTGATACCAACTTCATGGGTTCGGTGGGCT
>JBMUHF010000288.1:0-3731 GCA_050302555.1 Arenicellales bacterium
GCTTGAAGGTTATGCGAGACATCAAACCAGGTGGTTATGGCGCCTTCATTTCGTTGCTGTCGCCCGGGCAGCGTCAGTGTTTGAAGAACCGCCAGGTGATGTAGCTCCACCGGAAGCTCGTCCTCCAGCATTCGAAGTGCCGCAAGCGATCCTCCGATGTTCTGCGCCCATGCCGGACTCGAAGCGCTAATTTCGAGATTCCCGATTGAAGAGGGCTCCTTCCAGGTCAGGCTCACCGGTGAAAACGCCCATTTACCGGCCGCCGTGCCCTCTATCCGGAAGTCGCGATTCATCAGGCGCCGTTCACACTGGAGCTTGTCAAGACGCGAGAGCAGCGCTGCCGGGGGCTCAGGATCCGACACGACGGCCCTCCCCCGATAACGCAAAATTCCCGCTTTCTCGTTTGCTATGGCATCCCGAGAATCTCCAAGCCAGGTCTGATGATCTAAATCGACTGATGTAATGATAGCGAGATCTGGTTCCAACACATTCACCGCATCGAGTCGACCCCCCATGCCCACCTCCATAATCCAGACATCCAGCGCCGCGTTTGAGAAAATCTCTACCGCTGCCAGGGTTCCAAATTCAAAATAGGTTAGCGGGATCACTCCTCGGGCCTGATCGATCTTATGAAACGCCTGGCACAGACTGTCGTCCGATGCCGTGCTGCCGTTGATTCGGATGCGCTCCCCATAATGCACCAGATGCGGAGAGGTGTACGCACCTACGCGGTAACCTGCCGCCCGATATACGGCATCGAGCATCGAAACGGTGGATCCTTTTCCATTGGTCCCTGCAACGCTAATGACCACTTTCGGGCCATTCGGACGCAGACAGTGCAACACCCGCCGCGGTCGATCCAGACTCAGATCGATCATCCGGGGGTGGACGGATTCGATATACGCGAGCCACTCGCTCAGCGCCCAATCGGCCAGGACCTGCATAATGCAGCGTCAGTCGATTTCGGCAGTCGGCAAAGATTCTTCACCGGCAAACAACAGCTTGGCCGCTACTTCTTGAACAGGACCAAATCCCAGCGTTTGAAGCGCCTGTCCAATAGTGTCCCTGAGTGCGCTTCTTGAAATCACCATATCGATGGCGCCATGTTCTAAGAGGAACTCGGACTGCTGAAACCCCTCCGGCAGCGTCTCGCGAACCGTCTGCTCGATTACCCGGGGGCCAGCAAACCCAATGAGTGCACGGGGTTCTGCGATGATCAGATCGCCGAGCATCGCCAGACTCGCCGACACGCCACCCATCGTGGGATCAGTCAGAATCGAGATGAACGGCAGCTGCGCGTTACTTAGATTCTTTAGTGCCGCAGTCGTCTTTGCCATCTGCATAAGCGAGAACAAACCTTCCTGCATCCGGGCGCCGCCGCTTGCACTAAAACAAACGAACGGATTTCCCTGCTCAACCGCGTCGTCGACACTGCGGGTAAACTTTTCACCGACCACGGAGCCCATTGACCCGCCCATAAAGCCGAACTCAAATGCTACAGCATTCACTGGAATGTCCTGAAGCATCCCTCGCCCGCCGATCAAAGCCTCCGGCTCCAAACTGGACTTACCGGCATCTGACAGGCGGTCACGATAGCGCTTCGCATCCCGAAAATGCAGCACGTCAACGGCCCGCAACTCAGCCCCAATTTCCTCGAACCGCCCTTCGTCAAAAAACCCGTTGAGACGGGCACGTGCGCTCAGACGCATGTGGTGATCACATTTCGGGCAAACCTGTTGCCCTCGGTCCAGATCAGCGCTATAGAGGACAGCACTGCAGTCATCGCACTTACGCCAGAGTCCCTGCGGCACTCCGCGGCGCGTCGCGACAGATGCCACGTCCTTGATTTTCGGTGGGATCAGTCGGTCAAACCAACTCATACACTTTTCCCTCTTATGGGTCGATCAACAGCCTTCGCATCCCAGGCGCAGACCGCCTCGCAGAATGCCTTCATCTTCTCAGGGCACTTTCGGCCGGGTTCGAGCTCAACCCCCGTGCTCACATCAACCGCCCACGCCTCCGACTGATCAAGTGCGGCAGCGACATTGTGCGAATCCAAGCCTCCTGCCAAAATTACTGGCACCGGAAGATCCAGCTTCGCCCGATCCCAGTCGAAAGAAACCCCTGTACCCCCCACCGCGTCGGCATGGTAGGTATCGAGCAAAAACGCGCCGGCATTGGGATATGCCACGGGCAATCTTTCGGCGTCTATCCCCTCTCGCATTCGGATCGCTTTGATATAGGGAAGGCCCCCGCGATCGCATTCAGCGGCCGACTCAGACCCATGAAACTGTAGCATGGTCAATGGGACGCTCTCTAGAACCCGTGTGATCTCAGCCTCTGAGGGATCGACAAAGACACCTACAAGATCCACCATCGGCGGCACCTCTCTGGCAACCGCCGCTGCCTGAGTAAGATCAACCGCGCGCCGACTCTGGGGGAAAAAGATCAATCCAAGCGCGTCAGCACCTGCAGCCACTGCGATGGCGGCATCTTCTGCACGGGTAATTCCGCATATCTTAATTCGGGTTCGCACCCGGGTATTTTACCGTCAGCCCCTCAGGCCGTCGTTCTACCAATATTTGCAAGGTTCGGGTGGCGGGGGAATATGGAAATCCCGGGGATATGTGACTGCGCTCAGATACAGGCCATCCGGCAGGGCCGTCACACCGCCCAGTGCCCGATCACGACTTTCAAGGACCTCTTTGGCCCAGTTGACGGGGCGAGCGCCGGTGCCGATGGCGGTTAATACCCCAGCAATGTTTCGCACCATATGTTGAAGAAAACCATCCGCCTCGACGTCTATCCAAATCCAGGGCCCCTTCTCATTCACCGTGAGTTCATGAATCTTCCGAACCGGTTGCTTTGCCTGGCAGCCGCTTGCCCGGAACGCAGAAAAGTCGTGCCGACCTTCAAGGCAGGTCGCTGCGGCGCACATTCGCTGCACGTCAAGGCATTCATAGGTCCAGGAGACGCGCTGGGCGAGATAGGTCGGCCGAACATCACGACAGAATAGGATGTATCGATATTTTCTTGATAGCGCGCTAAACCGCGCATGAAACCGGTTATCAACCTCATTGGCCCACGTCACTGCCAATCCTTCGGGGAGCTTGGTGTTGGCACCTCTCACCCAGTTCAACGCCGTACGCTCTGCGACCGTGTCAAAGTGCGCAACTTGGCCGCTTGCATGGACTCCGGTGTCGGTTCTTCCAGCGGTCACCACGCGTATCGGCGCCGCCGCTACCGAACTGAGGGCGCCCTCCAGCAAGTCTTGTACGGTAGTAACGCCTAACTGACTCTGCCAGCCATGGAAGCGGCTACCGTCATATTCGACACCCACGGCATAGCGTTTAATGGATTCGCGTGCATCTGACTCACTGGCTATACGGACTAAGGGCATGGTACCTCGTGTTGTAGAATCTCACAGCGGCTTGAACTGATTTTACCTATAGGAAGCTTGGCTGGGTCTTTGGGGCGCTCCGCCCCCCTGGATTCAGCAAGCCCGACAATCACCCGGAGAAGAGACAGCATTCATGGCACCCCCCAACACCACCACCGAACCCCTCGAATCTTATAGAAGCGGCCCGGATGATCGCGGCCATTTCGGCATGTTCGGCGGCCGTTTCGTTGCGGAAACCCTAATGCCTCTAATTTTAGATCTTGAGACTGCGTATGGTGAGGCGCGACAGTCTCCCGAGTTTCAGAGCGATTTTGACTACTATGCGACTCAC
>JBMUHF010000289.1:0-7541 GCA_050302555.1 Arenicellales bacterium
AACTCTATCGCATTGAAAAACGCGAAGTATCGATAGGCCGAAGGGGGTACGGATACGTGGAGCTGACCCACGGTGTTGCACCAGGCGATGAGGTTGTCACCCACGGCATCCAGAAAGTCCGGTCCGGGACCATGGTGAAAAAGCGTAAAGCTAAAACCGCGGGTGCCTCAGATACCGCCAACTCGGCCGGCAGTAGTTCCTGACGGTCTGTACCTAATTGGCTATATCTAACGACTCGTAAGAGCATCTTCTGATGGCGAGACCCGGCAACGCTCTTTCTGACATTGCAATACGGAGGCCCGTAACGACGATTGTTGCGAGCCTGCTGATTGTGACGGCAGGACTTGCGGCACTTCAATCCATTCCAATCCGGGAGCTGCCTGACGTAGATCGCAGCGTGGTCACAGTGACCACGGGCTATAAAGGCGCCTCGCCCCAGGTGATTGATACCGACATCACCGAAGTCATCGAAAGCTCGATTTCAGGGGTTGCCGGCGTTGAGTCGCTGAGTTCGCAGAGCCGACGGGGCCGAAGCCGCACCGTGGTTGAGTTCCAATCAGGACGGAAAATCGACGAGGCGGCCAACGACATCCGGGATGCAGTTAGCCGGGCACGCGGCGCCCTGCCCGATGACATCGATGAGCCGGTGATTCTAAAAAGCGACAGTGACGCCGATCCCGTCATGCGTATCGGCGTTTCCTCGAGCCGGCATTCGCCCGAGGAAATTACAGACTATGTTGAACGGTTTATTGTCGACCGCCTTTCAACACTGGAAGGTGTAGCCAGTGTTGATGTGCGAGGTGAGCGGCGGTTTGCGATCCGCATCTGGCTGGACCGGCGCTCCCTTGCAGCACGAAACCTCACAGTCTCTGATATCCAGGGCGCTATCAGCCGGAGTAACCTGGAACTGCCTGCTGGGGATATCACCTCACGCGAACGGATACTTGAGATCCGTCTCGATGGACGGCTTTCGACACCCGAGGATTTTCGAAATATCGTGCTCCGAGAAGTCGACGGTTACCCGGTGCGCCTCGGTGACGTCGCGCTGGTTGAGCGCGGCGTTGAAGACGAGAGCCTGATCGTTCGGGCCAACGGCCAGCCGGCGGTCGGCCTCTCAGTACTGCGCCAGAGCCAGGCCAATACCATGGATATCTCAAAGCGTGTGCGGGCCGAAATCAAACAAATCGACAAAACTCTGCCGGCGGGAATGGAGATGATCGTTGGCTCGGACGATGCGCTCTTCATCTCCGCCTCAATCCGGGAGGTGCTGATCGCCCTCAGTATCTCGTTGGCGCTCGTGATTACCGTGATCGTGCTTTTTCTGCGCTCGTTCATCACGGCGATCGTTCCAATCGTGACAATACCGGTGGCCCTCATCGGTTGTATCGCTGTGATTTATGCGCTTGGTTTTTCGATCAACGTCATTACCCTATTGGCGCTTTTGCTCGCGATTGGACTTGTTGTCGACGACGCAATTGTGGTGCTTGAAAATATCAAACGCCGAATCGAAAACGGTGAGCCAGTATTGCGCGCGGCAAGCCAGGGTACCCGTCAGGTAGTCTTTGCCGTACTAGCGACTTCCGTAACTCTGATTGCCGCCTTTGTTCCGATTTCTCTACTCGAAGGCCAGGTCGGCAGACTATTTAGTGAATTTGGCCTGATCATGGCGGCGGCCGTCGTGATTTCGACTTTTGTTGCACTCAGTCTTTGCCCGATGATTGCATCGCGGATCCTAAGGCCATCAGGCTCAGCATTGTCGAGAGCGGGTGGTAATACCGATGGAGACGCAGCGGCACGCCTGTCGCAGTCCGCAATGAGTCGCGGGTATCGAAAAGTCCTCCTGCGTGCGATTGATGCACCTCTGGTTGTAATTGCGCTGGCAACGGTTTTTACGCTAGGAGGAATTGCCCTTTACGAGGCGTTACCCAGAGACCTTGTTCCGAGAGAAGACCGTGGCGTCGCCTTCATCCCAATGTCGGCGCCACAAGGATCAACCTCTTCTTATACCGATTCACAGGCCCGAATCATTGAACGCCAGCTCTTACCCTTCCAGGAAGACGGCAGTGTCGAGACGGTTTACAGCATCGTCGGATGGGGCAGCCGACCCTACCGGGGTTTCGTGGTGATGCGCCTTGCCCACTGGGACGAACGTGACGCATCCCAGGGAGAACTGGTCCGCAAAATGCGGCCGATTACCCGAAAACTCCTCGGCGCACGAGCCGGAATCGCAAGCCCTGCAGGCCTTGGATTAAGAGGCAGCTCCTCGCCGCTGCGAATCGTGATTGGCGGTCCTGATTTTGGAGAGGTTAAACAGACGGCAGCAAAACTGCTTCGTCACGCCGAATCCAACGACAACCTCATTAACCCCGGAATGGATTATGAAGAGAACCAGCCGCAGATCGACCTGAAACTCGATCGGCGCCGCGCGGATGATCTTGGCGTCAGTGTCGAAGAGATTGCCTTCACGCTTCAATCAATGTTCGCCTCGAAGCAGGTAAGCACCTACATCGATCGGGGGCGCGAATACCCTGTAATTGTTCAGGCACAAAAACAAGATCGTCGCGACATCAACAGCCTGGAAAATGTGTTCGTGCGTTCGGTTGATCCCGATTCCGGTGCACGCAAGCTAATTCCCTTAAGCGTGTTTGTCTCTGCAACGGAGAACGCCGCGGCAGCGACACTGCGCCGCTTTGATCGGCTGCCGTCCATCACTGTCTCGGCAGGCCTTGCCCCTGACTACACGCTCGGCGAGGCCGTGCACTTCATGGAACAGGGCGCAGAAGAACTATTGCCCAGCAGCATCAGGATGAGTTACTCGGGGCAATCCAAGGTGTTCAAAAGCGCTTCGAGCGGTGTGCTACTCAGTTTCTCGTTTGCACTGCTGATTGTTTTCCTGGTGCTCGCCGCACAGTTTGAGAGTTTTGTCAGCCCGCTCGTAATTATCCTATCGGTTCCGCTGGCGGTGGCCGGCGCAATCTATTCGCTCACGATGATGGGGCTTTCCCTTAACGTCTACAGCCAGATCGGGATCATCCTCCTGATCGGGCTCATGGCAAAAAACGGCATACTGATCGTCGAATTCGCCAACCAGTTGCGCTCAGCCGGCAAGTCCGTCCGTGATGCGGTCATTGAAGCATCTGTGTTGCGCCTTAGGCCCATTGTGATGACCGTAATCTCGACTATCATGGGTGCAACGCCGCTGATCCTCGCAAGCGGTGCCGGCGCCGAGAGCCGGATTGCCATTGGCTGGGTGATCGTCGGCGGCCTTGGGCTAGCTTTAATTCTGACCCTTTTCCTCACGCCCCTGCTCTATGACCTGATGGCAAGGTTTTCAAAGCCCGCTCGGCGTGAAGTAAACCCGGTCAAATAGGGTCTTTCAGGCTCAAGTCTTGAACCTGCTGAAGGAGTTACAACGTGACCTCGGGTTGACGTTTCTCTTCATTACCCATGATCTTGCCGTAGTCCGCGTGATGGCGCACCGAATCGGGGTCCTCAAAGCGGGGTAATTGATCGAAGAACAGGCGGCGACCGATTTGATTGCGTCACCACAATCTGAATATACGCGTATGCTGATCCGGTCGGCCCCACGGATTCGCAACCAGAATGGCGGCACCCACTAAGCTCCAGTCAAAGCAGTGTATAGTTTGAATTAGAACTCTTTGGTTAAGGACTTCGAGAACATCATCGATGACCGACCCCAAACCCAGACGCAAACTCGCCGCAATCCTTGCCGCAGACGTGGTCAATTTCAGTGCCATGATGGGCGATGATGAAGACGGGACCTTAAGAAACCTAAAGGCTTGCCGGGCACTGACCGACGAGAGTATCACCGCGGACATGGCTGCCGAACTCAAAGTCCATGGCGTTCACGCAGTCACTCTGTATCCAGGCGCTGGGGTTACGGAGATCACAGCGTTCCCAGGCGGAGAAACACCTGTCTTTACCGGGAGAGCTGTCGGTGCCCTGCTCAATAAAGCTTCAAAAGAAACGCTTGAACGCTACAGCGGAAAAGTCATACAGACAGCCGAACTGGCAACAGACTACTCGTTCACCGATGTTGGCGGAGAGATGCCCGATGGCCCCTTCTCTGGAATCGAGGCCGGCAAGCGATGTCGCGAGGCGATGAGCCAGCCTATTTTTCAATACAACCTGGACGGCGAGCTGCCAGACCTGATGGAAACCAATAACACGGAAATAGCGGGACTTTTCCCGGGCGCCTGAACGTTATGACGTAAACAGTTGTTCTCGGGTTAGAGGCTTTGGCTGAGTTGTTAATTTAGGTTGGAAGAAGATCGTCCGGAACATCACGCTCGAGCGCCTTTTTAACGTTATCAAAACTCATCAGTGCGATTAATCGCGAAACTTCCCCTTTTATGGAGGTCACGCGGTGCAGGCTGTGGCGACCGCGAAAAAGCACCATATCACCGGGCAGGAAATTTACCGGCGTCCGATGCTGATCCCGACCGCTCAATATAGACGCGACATCCGGGAAATGCTCATCATCGGCGGTTCGTACCCCGGGTATATATTCAAACGCCCCGCCCGCTTCTGCAGGGCGTAACAATATTGACGCAACGAGTTCGCAGGCATCAAAGTGCCAACCCAGTTCGTCACCCTCAGCCATGACGGTGTAATTCAATGAGCCTCGGGCATCACTGTATCGGTGTAACGGCTCATTCGGCAGCAGAGCCCGCAAGAAGGCTAGCAGGTCATCGGCTTCGAAAAGCCGCCGCAAGGGCGAGCTTTCAGGAAGCAACGTACGCGACACATAGCGCACAGCGAAATGCACAGTGGAATTGAAGGGGTGTCCAGCAGGATAGGCGTTATCGGGCTTCCCGTAATAAGGGGTGTACCAGTTATTGCTCGGATGCGCTTTGTTTTCAAGCGACCGGGCTTCCTGCAGAAAACCTGCTAAACCCTCAGAGCTCAAAAACCCGGGGAAATGACATGCGCCTGTTGAGGCTAACTGGGCCTTTGCCTGCACAACAACCTGCTCTGCCGTGGGGTGATCCAAGTCATGTATCGGATAGGTTTCCACATTGACGATTGACTGCAGATTCTCCATTAACAAATATCTCTAAATAAAGCAGAATCCGGCCCGAAGCCATTCGGCACATGAGTAACGCCCGGAATCATTAGGTTTAATCTTCCCTGTCGAACTACTCCTTGCTATCCTAACTTCAGAGACCGCCATATTTCTACACCATGAACAACAAACGCGTCATTGTTTATCCCGATGCCGACCCGGAAGAAAATGAGGTTCTCGCGCAGACTGGAGGCGATCACCTCGCCGCCTATGGCACGCTGATTATTCATCACGGCCCACCTGAAAGCCATGAGGAATATGTCTCCAGAATTAAAGACGCAAACGCACTGATCGTCGGATGGTCTCTCCCGGCCGAGGTCATGGCAAAGGCACCACACCTTGAGCTCGTGACTTTCACCGGAACCGGCGTCAGTGATTATATTGACCTCGCCAAAGCAACCGCTCAGGGAGTCACCGTCTGCAACTGCCCGGGCTATGCGAATACCACGGTAGCAGAACACACCTTTGCTCTGCTCCTTGGTGCAGCGCGTAATCTCACCCTACTTGATGGCAGAACCAGAGAGGGAGTGTGGGATCAGGATACGCCCGGCACGGACTTGCGCGGAAAACAGCTCGGCCTTATCGGCTTTGGAGGAATTGCAAAGAAAGTGCTGGCAATGGCACAAGGGTTCGGGATGCAGGTAAAAGTCTGGACGCGCTCGCCGGAAAAACATCTGAATCACTATAGCGCAGATCTTTTCACCGACATGGAAACCCTGCTGCAGACATCTGACTTTATCTCTTTGCATCTACCGCTTGATGAGAACACTCATGGGATTTTGGGATACGATGAAATCCACAATATGAAAGTGGGCGCTACGCTGATTAATACGGCGCGGGGAGGCTTGGTCGACGAACCGGTCCTGATTGAAGCGCTGCGCAGCGGTCACCTCAGAGCCGCCGGGCTTGATGTCTTCGCCGAAGAACCCCTTGCTGATGGTCATCCATTGTTCAGCCTCGATAATGTCATCCTCAGCCCCCATGTGGCGTACAACACACCAGACGCGGTCAAAGCAATATTCGAGATTACGGTCCGCAATATCTGCCGCTATTTTGATGGTGAGCCCATCAATATTGTTGCCGCACCCTGACTGCAAAAGATTCGAAAATATACGCCACATACTTGGATATGGCTTGATGCAACGCCGATTACATCTATATGCTATGGAGGCCAAGGGCTTGTCTAAACTACTGTCGATACGCTTTCTTCGCCGAACAGGAGAATATAAATGAACCTTTGCATCGTATCTGAATACACCTGCACTAATCAGATCAGAAGTTGTGGGAACCGCTTCAGATCGCCTGGACGGTCCAGATCATGTCTTTGGTCGAGTTCTGCACCACTGAGACCTAACTCTCCGAGACGGGTCCGGGTGCAGGAAAGAACTTCTGGACCACCCCATGGGATATTTGTGAAGAGTCCAGGCTGGGATCTTTGAAGGCCAATAAGATAGTACCCACCGTCTGCTGCGGGGCCCAGTACCACGTCAATCCCTTTTTCAAAACTTTGCCGGGCACGTTTCAAGTCTGCAAAACTCAAATCCGGGCAGTCAGTGCCGATCATCAGTGCCCAATCGTAATCCAGTAATGCCTGATCAAAAGCATTACACATGCGTTCCCCAAGATCATTGCCCGACTGGTCGTGCAGGCTGACACCATAGGCGGCGCGACACTGCTTGAAAAAGAGGTGATCCTGGCGAGGGCTGCACCAGAGCTGTACAGGATCGGGTTGACCTTCTGTAACTTTGTCCAGGGTGAGATGAACCAATTGGGCGTGTAGGCGGGCAGCCCTTGCCGGACCTAACTCCGGGATCAGGCGCGTCTTCGCTTTACCGGCGACCGGGGCGCGCGTGAATACCAGTATTACGCCTCCTGACATCCCTAGTGATAAAACCTGGCCAGGATATTCGGCGGGATACCTATGCCATAGGCACCACGTAGCAACCACATAAAAACCACAGTGCGGAACACGCCGTGCCGCTCCCAGCGTCGACTGGATGTGGTGAGGGCCTCTCTAATACAAGCCGGTCTTCCCAACGCTTTTAGGCGTCGACTCAGTTCCACATCCTCCATGAGCGGCAAAGACGGTATCCCACCGATAGCGTCGAATGCGGCACGTGTAACGAATATCCCCTGATCTCCCGTCGCAATCCCGGTGAGCCGAGAGCGACAATTCATAAAACGCTCCACAATGCTGAGACCTGGATGACAGTCGCGGCCCGATAGCCGTACATCAAAGCGCCCCCAGACGGCATTGCGTAATGCCTCAATGATTAGATGGTCTGCATTTTTCGAAATCCAGGTATCCGCATGCACAAACCACAGGACAGGATGACCTGATGCCTTCGCTCCGAACGCTAACTGGGAAGCCCTGCCGCGTGGCGCATCAAGCACCCGGTCCGCGAATGGCTTGGCTTCTGAGATGGTCTTATCCCGGCTACCTCCATCAACCACG
>JBMUHF010000290.1:0-2929 GCA_050302555.1 Arenicellales bacterium
GACACACTTCGACTTGGTGTTGCACTCACGGTACTCGCATCGGGTACTCTTGTGCGTACCGAGGGCAAGACCCGCCGGCTGATCAAGGAGTACACCTGATGACTGATACGGTGCTTTATGACGCGAGTGATGCCATCGCCACCGTGACGCTGAACCGCCCTGAGCGGCTCAACGCCATTAATCCCGAACTGCTGGCCGACCTCCTTGGAGCTTTGCGTAAAGCCAACGCCGATCCGACGGTGCACGTGATCGTGCTGGGGGGTGCCGGCCGGGCGTTTTGTGCCGGCGACGACCTCAAGGAATTCGACAGCCAGGTGGGGACCCCAGCTGAAACCCGGGCTTACATCGAAAGGATCCAGGATGTCACCCGGGCGCTCTGCTTTAACCGCAAGATGGTGGTCGGTGCCATTCATGGCTGGGCGGTTGGTGGCGGTCTTGAATGGACCATCAACTGCGACTTTGTGGTGATGGCAAACGATGCGCAGTTTTTCTTTCCCGAGATCTCGCTTGGCATTTTTGTAACCGGCGGCGTGACGCGCCTTCTGCCTCAGCAGATCGGCATGGCAAGAGCCCGGCGGATGATTCTGCTAGGAGAGCGTTACACGGCAAAAGAGGCCCCGGCGCTCGGTTTCGACTGGCAGGTTGTGGCCCCCGATGAAGTTGCCACACAGGCACACGCACTCGCCTTGCGGATCGCCGCACTGCCACAGGGTTCGGTCCGGGATCTCAAGCAGGCGCTTCGCGAATCGGCCGGCTCTGATCTGGAAGGCGCGATGGCGATTGAGACCGAGGCCACGCTGCGGGGTTTTCTGGACCCCGAATCGACCGAACGGGCACGCGGACGCCTGACCTGAAAATCAACCCTGCGGCCGCGTCACCCGACGCAGACGCACTACCAAAAGTACCAGTGCGATCACCGCGTAACTGACCGGCCAGGCCCACTCGCTTCGAATCATCAGCAGGTAGTGCACACTCGCAAACGCGAGCACCAAGTACACCCCCGTGTGCAGGCGTTTCCAGTTTCGCCCAAGCCAGCGTATAGCCCGGCGGGTTGAAGTCGAAGCCAGCAGCATGAGCACCAGCCACGCCGCAAAACCCAGCAATACATACGGACGCTCGGCGATCTCTTCGGCCAGACGCGCAATATCCCAGCCAAGATAGAAAGACAAAAAGAAAGTGAAGTGGGCCGTGGCATAGGCGAAAACCCAAAGTCCGACGGCGCGCCGATACCGCAGCAACTTGGGCCACCCGGCCCAGCGTGCCGCCAGCGGCAGCGCCAGCACTAACAGCAGTAGGTTGAAAGTCCAGATTCCGCTTTCGAGAATCAGGGCCTTCTGTGGGTCAACCCCGAGCGCCTGGCGCTGCCACGCGAGGCCCAAAACGAAAGGCGGAACGGCCAGCGTCAGATGCACCAGCGTACGGATCAACGGTACTGCTGGCGGTCACCCGGATAAAGGTGTGCCACCTCATTGGTGTAACCGTTGTAGAGGCGTGAGGGAATCCGTTCGACCTCACCCTCGCTCCATATCCTCCGCTCGGTTGCCTGGCTCCAGCGCGGATGCGAAATGTCGGGATAAACATTGCTGTACCAGCCATATTCGCGCGGGCTTTCCAAATGCCATGTGGCGTCGGGGCGAGTTTCCGTGAAGGTCATGCGCACGATGAACTTGGGCGACTTGAAGCCGTACTTCCAGGGCACCGTGACTCGAAACGGCATGCCGTTCTGGGGCAGGGTCTGATCGCCGTACACCCCGAAGGTAGCGAAGGTCAGTGGATGCATCGCTTCTTCGATGGTCAGCGCTTCAACGTAAGGCCAATCCAGTGTACTGAATGCCGATGCCTGGCCCGGCATCTGTTCAGGCCGCAGCACGCTGGTGAATGCGACATAGCGGGCCGAGCCCAGCGGCTTGACCACCTGAAGGATGTCACGTAAGGGGCGGCCGTTATAAGGGATGGCCATCGACCACGCCTCAACGCAGCGAAAATCATAAACTCTTTCTTCGAGGTGACTGAACGGCATTCCCATAAGGTCATCGAGATCAAAGGTGCCGGGTTTTGCACACAGGCCATCAAAAGTGACCTGCCAGGGCTTCAGTTCAAAGCCGCCGGACTTCTGATAAGGGTCGGTCTTGTCCCACCCGAATTCATAGGCGTTGTTGTAGTGGGTAGCCGCGTGCTTGGTGGTCAGGCGCTCGCCCGTGTCCTCAAAGAGAAGGATGTCGCCGTCGCTTTTGGACGTTAAGTCCTGACCGGTTTCGTTGGCAACGGATATGCTATCGCCATAACGCAGCGCCGAAAACGTACCGAATGCGCCGAGTCCAAGAGCGCCTGCAATAAAACGCCGGCGCCGGTAACTGCTTTGATCGGTAACGCGGGTCATTGGTTTTTTCTTTCAAACGGACGTCCATTATCGTCAAACAGCCCCAATCAAACGTGAATTGCAGATCAAATCTGCCTCGAAAGCACTGAAATATTCCAAAAAACCCATTTATAGCTATAAATATTAATTGATTTATGGTTTTTACTCGGTTACTGTTCGCCCACAGGACCCTTGGTCCGTAAACTGAATGGCAACAAACGGTTGCCTGTAAATCTGCAGAACGCCCGCAAAGACGTAATCTAGCCGCTTCGACTTCCGTTTTAATTCCATTCATTCCTTACTCGCAACATGCCGATCTAATCCGGCAATGACAGCGAATTATTAATCACACGAGAATTTTATGAATATCTATGTTGGAAATCTTTCCTACAGCGTTACCGAGGACGACCTTCGCGCACTGTTCACTGAGTTTGGCGATGTCAGCAGCGCCAAACTGATCATGGACCGTGATACGGGTCAATCAAAAGGTTTTGGTTTTGTCGAGATGTCGGGTAACGATGCTGGGCAAAAAGCCATCGACGAACTTAATGACCGAGAAATCAGTGGCCG
>JBMUHF010000291.1:0-6980 GCA_050302555.1 Arenicellales bacterium
CTCTACCGGCGGAAGCCTGCTCGACGGTCCTTGCTGACTTCATTGAGCTTGCGCTCAATACAGGCTGTCGTAAGAGCGAGCTTTTGTCTCTGAAATGGGACGATGTTGACCTTTCTACCCGACTTCTTAAGTTACAGGAGACCAAAAGTGGAGAGTGGCAAACCGTTCCTATCAATGACCAGGCAAGGCAACTCCTGGTGAGAAGACTGCGCCATCGCGAAGCTGTCTGCCCCACCACGCCTTTTATCTTTTTCCATGAAAGGCAAAGGCACGGTGTCAGTGTTGGTGATCAGGTCAAGGACGTTAAAGCCTCGTTTACCAGTGCCTGTAAAAGGGCTGGCATCAAGGACTTTCGTATCCACGACCTGCGTCACACCTTTGCGAGCTGGCTCGTTAAGAACGGGACACCGCTGCTTGAGGTCAGCAAGCTTCTTCGTCATGCGAGCATTACGATGACGGAGAGGTATGCACACCTGGCGCCGGATCACCTGCATCAGGCGGTGGAAAATCTGGGATTTACAGCACAATCACAGCACAGTGCAAAGAGCGCAAAACCAGTGGTTTTAAAAATGGCTTAAAAACAGGAGGTTATGGCGCGCCCGAAGGGATTCGAACCCCTGACCTCTGCCTCCGGAGGGCAGCGCTCTATCCAGCTGAGCTACGGGCGCATTGACCTATTTACAACGACGATATTCTACACAGGCGTCTCAATATTAGACGCTAGTCCGAGATCTGAATTTTCTGACGTGTCGCTTCATCGCAGACCCAGACGGCTTTCTGAGTCTCTTCATCCCAGCCTTCATAATGTGCATCCGTCTCACCGTCTGGGCAGGTCTTTTTTAGCCAGGCATCTAGCGTGAGACCCTCTTCGCAGGCCGCACACTGCGGCACAAGACCCATACAGCAGGCGCGCGGTACTTCGCAGGCGCAAGGCTGAGGCTTAGCGCAGCCTGCCAACTGCCCGGCCATTACGACGAGAAGCACCATCAGAATCGTGCGCCCTGCCTGGATTGCAACTCGGCACCAAAGCAACATCTTCACTGCGGTTTTCCGGGTTTGACTCTACTTAGTACTTTTAGTCTCAAAGGGCCTCACCTCCCGGCCGACATGATGGACTGATGTGATTCGGACATCTTCAATCTGAACCGAGGCACGAAGGTCTTGCAGGCGATTCTCAGCCTCCTCCTTACTGTCGGCATCGACCACAACATCGATACCTTGCTCGAAGCGCTCACCGTCCCGCGTCATAAGCATGAGCTTTAGAGAGACTTTGTACGTTTTTATTCCAATCACCACGGCTTGTACACTGTAGTTGGCTTATCGGCCCGCTTCGTTTGTGATCAACCTTTTGACCTGGGCAAAGTGCTCTGTCAATTCCTCAAGACGGGAGTGCGCATTAAGCCCGCTGGTGTGCGGCATTACATAAACTCGCGAATCTCCGATCCGCCGGTCTTGAAGCCCGGGCACAGCCTTTTTATCCACTACCGCTCGCCAGGCGCCGAGGCCCACAAAACATACCACTTTCGGCTTTAGCCACTCAATCAGCCGAGAAACTCTAACAAATCCCACTTCGAACTCACTCTCGGTCACTTCATCGGCCTTGCGGGTAGTCCTGCGAACAAAATCGGTAAAGCCCAGATGATGTGACGACAGAGCATGATGCACATCGCGGTCCTGACTCACAAGCCCTGCCCCAAGCGCGGCCGGCCAGAATCGATTGCCCGGACGCCCGTAGGGAATCCCTGAATCCGCCGAATAAGGGCTCGGGTTCAGCCCCACGATCAGGACCTGCATACCCGGTCCCACCGAATCCGGCAGGCTCTGTATCCGTTCAATGTTCGCGGTCGCTCGCTCGCTTCGGAAAGTGTATCTACCCCGCAGCTGAAATCCGGCGCCCACGATGAGATCCCGTGCACGCTCGGCGAACCAGGCCCGAGATGGTCTTGGAGACAACTGAACCCGAATATGTTCACCCACCCCTAGCTCTCGATGGAGTGCCGCCAGATCTGACGGCAAGCGAACGATGCTCCGGCCGGCTCCCAAAACTTTGGCCTCACCCGCCATCAATACTCGAATTGCTTCTGGATCGCTTTATTGATGAGCATGATCAATACGCCTGTACGGAATTTTTCAGTATAATCCTGCCTTCTAAATTTCCAATTCGATTCAACACTTTTCTGAATTGCTTACCGGAGGATCCCTGCATGGCAAGCGGCATTAGTGATCAAAAGTTTATCAAGAGTCTTTCCATTTTCATTGTACTGGGTGTCGTGTTGACACTCTTTCTGATTTTACTGGGGAACCTCAATGCAGGCACAATCAACGAACGTCAACGCGACGGGCGGAATGCAATGGCTGAGACACCTAACAAAAATGCGCTTCAGCCCGTAGGCCAAATCAGTGTGGCCAGCGCGAGCGCTGATCAGGCTGAAACCGTTCAGGTGGCCGCTGCATCCATCGATGGCGCTAGTGTTTATCAGAGCGCCTGCATGGCCTGTCATGCAGCGGGTATTGCTGGGGCTCCGCGAGTCGGAGATGTTGCCGGCTGGGCGGACCGCATCGCCCAAGGACCCGATACGCTCTACGTCCATGCAATCCAGGGCTTTCAGGGAAACGCTGGCATGATGCCTCCCAAGGGGGGCAACATGGCTCTGTCTGATGACGAGGTCAAGGCCGCAGTGGATCACATGGTGGCCCAGTCCCAATAAGGCTCAACCCATGTTCCAGCAAAAAGGCCGGCTTAGCCGGCCTTTTTCTTTTGTACCTACTGCCCCAGGGCTCAGCTTCTTTCAGCTGAAGGCATTGAAGGCAATAATGGTCTGGGTGTCCCGGATTCCGGAGAGCGTCTGAACGCATTTATTCACAAAGTGGCCGACGTCTTGCCCGTCACCAATATAGCATTTAGCTAGAAGATCGTACGGCCCTGAGATCGAAAAGACTTCAGATACACCGTCCACATCCACCAATGACTGGGCAACCTGATAGGCCTGCCCCAAGTCGCATTTCACCTGTACAAAAATCGTCTGCACCGTCTTTGATCTCCTCGTCAGTCCTATTCAGTGAACTGCTGGGTGTAATCGCAAAGTTCGTCCAGTTTAGCCGCGCCTGCCTTACTGGTGAGAACCGCTCTCGCCCGCTCGACACCGGCTTCCATTGAATCTGCGAGATCTGCTGAATAGATTGTCGCACCTGCGTTGAGCGCTACCATGTCACTGGCTGGTCCGGGCTCCCCGTTGAGTGCGCTGCGGATCATCTGAAAACTCTCTTCAGCATCTGCGACCACCAGAGAATCTAGCGACTGGCGGGCAACACCGAACTGTTCGGGTGTAATTACGTAATCCCTGATACCGCCATCACGCAATTCCGAGACATGGGTATCTGATGCAATACTAATCTCGTCCAAACCATCCTCCGAACACACCACCAGCGTATGCACGCTGCCGAGATTGCCAAATGCCTCTGCCAGCGGGTGGACCCAGGCCCGATCAAAAACCCCCACCAACTGCCAGCGCGCACCAGCCGGATTGGTCAGAGGTCCCAATAAGTTGAACAATGTCCGAACCCCGATCTCCCGCCTTGGGCCGACCGCGTGCCGAGTAGCACCGTGGTGCGTAGGCGCAAACATAAAACCGATGCCCACGGCATCGATAGTCTGAGCAACCTGCTCTGGGGAAAGCGTAATGTTGACGCCGGCAGCCTCCAGCACATCGGCGCTTCCTGACTTGCCGGTAGCCGCCCGGTTGCCATGCTTGGCCATCACCGCACCGGCGGCGCAAGCGACCAGCGCCGACGCGGTTGAAACATTAAAGAGACTCGCGCCGTCTCCTCCCGTGCCGACTGAATCGACTACCTGCTCGGCCTTAACGTTCACCTGGGCGGCGAACTCGCGCATCACGGTTGCCGCGCCAGTCAATTCCTCAACGGTTTCGCCTTTGATGTGCAATGCCGTCAGTACAGCGCCGATCTGTGCGGGCGTCGCATCGCCACTCATAATGATGCGCATCACCTCGCCCATCGCCTCATGACTGAGGTGCTCGCCCCGGGCGACTTGTCGAATTGCGTCTGGCAGATTCATGAGCTGACTTTACACCAGAATAGGGGCAACTTAGGGGAGCAGGAGGGTAGCGCCGGTAGTCCGTCGACCTTCGAGATCTTCGTGGGCCCGTTGCACGTCCGACAGCGGGTACTCCTGATTGATGTCTGCCTCGACTGCACCGCTTTGCAATACATCGAAAAGTTCCGATGCGCAGTGAAGGAGGTCCTCACGGCTCGCCGTGTAATTAAAGAGTGTGGGGCGCGTCAGGAAAAGAGAACCTTTTCCGGACAGCAGCGCCGGATCAAAGGGCTCCACTTTTCCAGAGCTTTGCCCAAAAAGTACCAGCGTACCGCGGGTTCTAAGACAGTCCAGACTCCGATGGAAAGTATCACGGCCAACAGAGTCATAGACCGCGTCAACACCGTTGCCATCGGTCAACTCCTGAACCCGATCGACAAAGTTTTCTTGGTTGTAAAGGACTGTATGGGTGCAACCATGAGCACGGGCGAGCGCGCCCTTTTCCTCCGAACCGACCGTGCCGATCATGGTCACCCCAAGGTGTTTGGCCCACTGACAGGCTATAAGGCCAACACCTCCTGCTGCGGCGTGGAACAGAATCGTGTCCCCCGCTTTGAGCGCGACAGTGCTTCGCAGCAGATACTGCACAGTCATGCCCTTCAGCATCATGGCCGCTGCCACCCGGTCGTCTATCCCCTCTGGTAGGCGTACCACCCGATCTGCCGGCATCAACCGCGATTCAGAATAAGCACCTAACGGCTGGGCGGCATAACCCACGCGATCACCCGGGGTAAGGCCTGTGACCTCCTCCCCCACAGCTTCGACCACACCTGCTCCTTCAAGTCCTGGCGTGAACGGCAACTGCGGCGCGGGATACACGCCGCTTCTGAAATAAACATCGATGTAGTTGAGCCCGACCGCGGTATGACGCAGCAGGATCTCTGACGGGCCAGGGCTTGGAACTTCAACGGATTCCCATTGCATGACCTCGGGACCACCGGTCTCGCTGACTCTGATTGCGTGATTCATGACACTCCTGCTTTGGTCGGCACCAGGCGTTCGGGCGCCATTAAATGGGCGGCTGTATACCGGCCGCGACTAGGTCTGGCTAGTTAGGACTCACCGAAGTTGCTTGTCACTTCAACAAACGTATCGGCGAAGAAGCCGTTGAAGTGGGTACGGCAGGCCGCGCCATAGGCACCGATTCGGTCGAATTCTATCCAGTCTCCTTCCTTGAGGTCTTCCGGAAGCCGCACAGTGCGCGGGAAAATATCAAGCGAATCACAGGTCGGCCCATAGAGCGTGTACTCCTGATGCACATCCGAGAAATCCCGCGTGGCGACAAGTCGTATCGGCAGATGGAGATTGTATTTTTCTTCGATAAAACTCCCGTACATCCCGTCGTTGAGATAAAGCGCATCATCCTTGCGCAGATGCACCTGCGTGATCAGAGATTCGCCATCCACGCACAGTGCTCTGCCGGGCTCACACATGACGCGGCAGCCCTCGGGCAAGGAAAGGTTGGAAAGCCCCGCCCGAATGGCGGAGAAATAACTTTCCATTTCCTGACCCATAGAGTTCATATATTCCCCCGGAAACCCACCGCCCACATCAACACAGGCCGGGTCAGCGCCGATCCCCCGAATGACCTCATCTGCCAGTTGCAAACCTTCTACAAACCCTTCGCCGTCGAGGCACTGAGAGCCCACATGAAACGCGACACCATACCGAAAACCGAATCCAAGCGCCGCTTTGCCAAGTTCGATCGCTTCAGCGACCGCAGCCCCAAACTTACTGGAGAGTTCATAAACCGCGCCTTCGTAATGAATCGCCACCCGGACGACGATTACCGTCTCTGGTCCTGGAGAGATGATCTCGGCAATCTTGTTAAGTTCCGTCGCGTGATCGACTACATAGTGGCGCACCCCGTAGACTTCGTGCGCCGAGCGGATCGCGGCGCGGCTTTTTACCGGGTGCATGAAATAACTCGTTGCCCCAGGCAACTGCTCCGCCACCAGGGCAACCTCGGCGAGAGAGGCCGTATCAAAATGCCGGACTCCTGCATCAAAAAGGGTCTTGAGCATATGCGGTTCAGGGTTACACTTCACCGCGTACAGAACGTCTCCAGGAAATCCCTTGAGAAACTGTTCCCCCACGGCTCTGATATGGTGGCGGCGAACGCAAAACACCGGATAACTCGGCTTCAGACTAGCAACCACCTCCTCCGGAGACGCATAAACGGGAAGGTGGGTATGCGGGCGTACGGCAGCATCCATAGCAATGTCGATATTCGGTTGAATTCAGTGGACAGGATTCTGACACAATGACTGGCATAAATCCCAAAAGCCAAGCGCAGACTCGACCAGGCCGACTGCTCGGATTAAAGGCGCTGCAAGGCGTTTGTGTCGTGGGTCATCTCGCCAATGACTGGGCCTCCGCAGCCATTTGGCTTCTGGCGCCCGCCATTGGTCTCGCGTTCGAACTTAAACCCTCAGAGATTGGTCTGTTACTTGCGATCCACTCGATCGGCGCTTCGCTCGCGTATTTTCCGGCAGGGATTCTGGCGGACCGGGTGCGCTCCCAGGGAGCCCTGCTCCTCGGCACCTTCTGGTGGGTCACGCTGGGTTATCTGGTGGCATCAGGTGCCCCTGGATTCTGGTCTCTTGCGGTCCTGCTCGCTATTGGCGGGATGGGAGATGCCGCCTGGCATCCCATTGCGACTGGCATGCTAGTCCGGCAGATGCCGGAGCAGCGCGGTCAGGCGCTTGGTGTTCACGCTATCGGTGGGACGCTGGCCGAAGTCTTCTCGCCCCTCATGGTGGGCTTTCTATTGGCCGTGCTCGATTGGCAGCAGGTACTCCAACTCTCGGTACTTCCCGCTGCACTAATGGGGACCGTCTTCTTCTTCCTGGTTCGCCGTATTCCG
>JBMUHF010000292.1:0-2029 GCA_050302555.1 Arenicellales bacterium
TTCGAACCCCTGTTGCCGCCGTGAAAGGGCGGTGTCCTAGGCCAACTAGACGATGGGGACATGTATGGTGGAGCCGGACGGGATCGAACCGACGACCTCTACAATGCCATTGTAGCGCTCTCCCAACTGAGCTACGGCCCCGAGAGAACGCGGTATTGTCGTTTTTTGACCCGACCGGGTCAAGCGCTCTGCTCTGCCCGAGCCGCAATAAAGGCCAGCGCAGCATCAATCCGCTTCAGGGTCTTCTCTTTGCCAACGAGTTCCAGGGTGACATCGATAGGCGGTGTTGCGGCCGTTCCGGAGACGGCAACGCGAAGGGGCTGGGCAATTTTGCCGAGCTTGGATTCATGAACCTCCACACACGCCTGGAGGGCATCATGTATCAGTGGCGCCTGCCAAGGCTCCACTGCCTCGAAACGCGCCCGGATATCTGACATTAATTCTGCAGCAACAGGCCGCAGATGCTTCTTGGCAGCACCCTCGTCATATTGGTCAAAGTCGCAATAAAAATAGAGACTCTTGTCAACCAGTTCATCAATGGTCTGGGCGCGCTCGCGCAACGCGTCAGCGACCGCCCGCGGCTCGGGGCCCGACGAAATATCAACATCGCGTGCCTTAAGGCCCTCGGTCAGATGCCTGGCAAGCCGGTCGGAATCTGCCTCCTTTATATAGTGCTGGTTAAGCCACTTGAGCTTATCTAAATCAAAGGCGGAGGCCGCCCGGTTAACTTCGCCAAGGTCGAAGAATTCAATCATCTCCTCGGTTGAAAAAATTTCCTGATCACCATGTGACCAGCCGAGCCGCAAGAGGTAATTACGCATGGCTTCGGGCAAGAAACCCTGATTGCGATACTCCAGCACACTCACCGCACCGTGGCGCTTGGAAAGGCGCTGACCATCCGCACCGACAATCATCGGCACGTGCGCAAAGACCGGCAAGGGGGCATTTAAGGCGTTGAAGATATTCACCTGCCGGGGCGTGTTATTTACATGATCGTCGCCACGGATGACATGAGTAATAGCCATATCCATGTCATCCACCACAACCGCAAAGTTGTAGGTCGGCATGCCATCGCCCCGGGCAATCACCAGATCATCAAGCTCGTCGTTGCTGATATTGATCCGTCCGCGCACCAGATCTTCAAAAATGACAGACCCCTCAAGAGGGTTTCGAAAGCGGATGACGGGCTCAATGCCTGGGCGGGCTGGATCAACCGCATCTCGACATTTTCGGTTGTAGCGGGGCTTGATGTTCTGAGCCCGCTGCCCTTCGCGAACCGCATCCAACTCCTCCTGTGTGCAATAACACCGGTACGCCAGTCCCTGATCCAGCAGTTGGTCCAAGACTTCGCGATATCGACCCAACCGATCACTCTGGTAAGTAGGGCCTTCATCGGCATCCAGCCCCATCCACTGCATCCCCTCAAGGATGGCATCAACAGAAACCTGTGTGGAACGCTCGCGATCGGTATCTTCGATTCGCAGAATAAACTCACCACCATGATGACGGGCATACAGCCAGCTGAACAATGCTGTCCGGACACCCCCAATATGGAGATAACCGGTGGGACTGGGGGCAAATCGGGTTCGAACAGCAGACATCGCAGAATCCTGCGTGGTGTGGGAGTGCGGATTCTAATTATAATAAGCACCGCGCGCACCTTTGATCACAAAAGTGCGCTACCCATCTGGGGCGCGTAGCTCAGCGGGAGAGCACTGCCTTCACACGGCAGGGGTCACTGGTTCAATCCCAGTCGCGCCCACCATTTATTCTTCTTTTTATCGTTGTTGCGATAGGAGGCGGGGTAATTGCAAATAATCTCGGTCGCATCGGTTGCACCGCGCAGTCTGCCGACAAATCAGCTGCGACTTCAGCGGATATTACAAGACACTACGCCCACATCCGATCCATTTACATCCAGGGAAGCGGGATCGACCTTCCAGTCGATCCCGAAAGCGATACCCAGAACGCGGGTCAGTCGTATAGGGCTGCTCCGGCGATACCGCCACCGATCGCTGCCAGTGCAACC
>JBMUHF010000293.1:0-3918 GCA_050302555.1 Arenicellales bacterium
CGATATGAATAGCGGCATGATGAGCGTTGAACAACTGACACAAGCTGTTGAGGCGGGCAGCACCCCCGACGCGGTCGATGTGATATTGACTGACGTTGAGCAATCTGACTGGGCTCAAGGAGGAGAGTTATTCTCCGAGAAAAATCAAAATAAGTAATACTGTCCTCTTGCTCCAGGTTGAGAGATCTATCCCAGAATCAAGAAACCTCTACAGGACACACTGTTTCGCGTCTCCATCCCGTAATAACCCGTATATGACCCGCAAGTTCGTGGTCAATTTCAGGGTTCGCGGTATCTGCGATCATGGCATGATCCGGAAGGGCCGCAATTTTTTGTGGAGAAGCAACAACAATTAGGTTTTGCACTCCTACTTGTCGGAGTACCGCGGGACTCAGCTGTTGATTGCCCCTGCCCAGAATATGACCTTGCCCGCCTATGGGTGTCACAACAATCTTGGCGGGACGGGATTTAGTTGCTTTGAGGATATCCCGCTCGGTTACATCACTCGCAAGGAGCTTGCCATCCTGAATCAGGTCAAAACCCAGTAGGGTCGTGCTGAGTCCGAGATGTCTCCCAATTTCACGGGTAGTCGTGCCCGGCCCAAGTACGCACACTGAGTTGACTGATAGCCGTGCGAGAACCTCCCGAGCGATACCTTGGAGATTAACCTGCTCGGTAGAGATCGGTGACTTGGGTGATTGAACCCGGTTTGACATCATCGGTACCTGCAGATGCCCAAAAGGCTTGGTAAGCGGCCGACCTAACCGTATTGCATGCTCGTCGGCATCGACAACTTCACCCAAAGTACAAGATCGCCGTCCCTTGATCCAATCAATGATAATGTCTGCGACAGCAGAAGGAGTTCGACCGAAGACCCCGGAATAAATCTTGACTCCCGCGGGCAATCCGATACATGGAATCGACTGCCCAACGCTATCGTAAACGTCTCGAGCAGTTCCATCCCCCCCTGAGAAAACCAGTAGATCAATACCGGCTTCCAACATCTCCGCTATCGCGGTCTGGGTGTGGTGACGCGTCGTTTGACTTGGTATCGGTATTGATATTACCGACGGAGAAAAGGATGCGGCGCGTGCTGCTTCCTCACCCATCGACCCCGCAGCAGTTATCAGTTCGAGGTTTTTGGCTGCACGGGCGTGTACAAGTTTGAGTGCTTGAGCGGTCCTAGCCTGTGCTTGGGGTCTGGCGCCGAGCTTCAATGCAGTTTCAACAATGGCAATTCCGTCGGTCCCTTTGAGCCCAACGGTACCCCCAAGCCCAGCAATTGGATTAACAATCAATCCAATACGAGTAAGCATTCAGCTATCAACTGCTATCGGTTTCCGCTTTCGAGCGTGCCAGGTCATTGCCCAGGTATCAGGATCATTCTGATCAACATCGTCGGTTCGGGACTGTGCCGACCGGTAGGGTCCTGAGGCGACAAATAGCGCATCCGCCCGGGCTTCATGAGCAACTTCCTGAAGAACAGCGATGTACTCATCAATTTCATCCAGTGAGTATGATTCGCCGGGCTCAATAGTAGCAGGCTCCGGAACCAGTACCGGATGATGGCTCTCGAATATATGCTGTTGCCCGAAGTCGATCATACGCATTTTCATCTCGGGCCCACCGATTCCGGTCTCTTCTTTGAGTGGTGCCAGGCTATATCGAACTTGCTCAAGACGTCGAGTGGTTGGGTCATAAGGCAGCTTAAATCCCGGCGTCTGACCAAGTTTTTGCGCGATATAGTTGCTATTGAGTACGGCCGTCTGTGCTACCGCTTTAAGACCATCGGGCCCAAGGCTTCGAATCCATGCATAGGCCTTGATCACGACCTGCAGATTACCCATATAGCCACGTATCTTGCCAATGCTCTCGGACGGATTTTCCAATCGATATTGTTGACCGTCAAAGGCCACAACAGGGCGGGGTAAAAAACGTTCGAGCTTCTCCGACACGCAGATGGCCGCACAGGCCTGGCCATTGCTTGAATGAGGGCCCGAGAAGGTCTTGTGCAGGTTGAATTGACAAAGATCAAAGCCGATATCACCCGCCCGTGCAATGCCGAGCAGGCCGTTGGCATTAGCCTGGTCATAAGCGCACAGTCCACCAGCCTGGTGGACCCGCTCGACAAACCGGTCGATCTCGGGGTTGAAGAGTCCCGTGTCTTCAGGGTTTGTGATCATGAGTCCGGCTGTCCGTTCGGACAATACTGCCTCAAGTGCGTCCAACGTCGCATAGCCGTTGGGGCCCGGCATCAAAGTAATCACCTTATAGCCCGCGGTTGATGCTGCTGCCGGATCAGCAGGATGAGAGAAAGAGGTGGTGATTATCTCGTCGCGTTGGGAGCCTTCTCCCCGCGCCTGATGATAGGCGCGAATAATGCAAGCATTCGCAAAAATACCTTGACTCCCACCCGCAGGCTGAAAGGTCGCGGTATCGAGTCCTGAGATTTCACAAACCATCCCGGCCAGTCGATGTACGATTTCCAGAAGCCCTTGCATGGTTGCTGGTGCCTGCGAAGGATGCAGTTCCGACATCTCTGGCCTGCGGGTGATCAGTTCGTTTATCTTTGGGCTGTACTTCATCGTACAGGTACCGGTCATATCGACTGCGACATCAACTCCCAGGCACATTTGTGAGAGCCTGGTGTAATGGCGAAGTACCTGAGGTTCTGAAATTTCCGGAAGATCAACGGGCGTGGATCGCCGTAGATTCTGGGGCAGGTGGGTGAACGGGTCACCGACAACTTCTGTTACCGCATTTTCAATCGTGGAAGGAAAGATGCCCCGTTCTCCCGGTGATCCGAGTTCGTATAGCAGGGGTTCATCCCAACGCGCTGCCTGATATTGGTGTCTGATACGGCTCATTGGATCACCTCCGCCAAAACCGTCGAGAAGCGGTCTAAGTCCATCTTGCTATGCTGCTCGGTGACGCAGTACAGAGCACTTTGGCCAAGTTCTGGAAACTCGGTGCTAAGGTCTTTTCCGCCAAAGATACCGCGCGAGAGCAGTCTTTCATTTATCTCGGCAACGGTCAGTTCTGTTGCGTCGAAGTTGATGACAAACTCCTTGAAACACGGCGCTTCTGGCGATATCACTGCGACACCATCAATAGCTGACAACAGATATCGGCAATAGGCTGAGCGCTTGCTTATCGTGTCGCCTATCTCTGTTAATCCGCGCGGCCCCATCAGCGCAAGATACACGCCGGCAATGATGCCCCATAACCACTGCGTTGTTCCGTAGTAGTCTTGAGTGTCCTCTCTTTTGATGTAGGATGTTCGATCGAAAGTGCACCATGCGAAAGACCAGCCCTCTCCATCAGGTTTGGGCGCGCCGCTGATTAGTATCGCTGGGTTTTCGGCCACGAAACGTTCTTCATCCGGAGTGGCAATGAAGCCGGCGAGACCACCTCCCGCATTCATATGGAGTCCCAGCGATTGGAGATCTCCGCAGACGATATCCGCTCCATAGTCGCGTGGAGCTGCCAGGACGCCGAGGCTGATTGGATCGACATAGACGACCGCGAGCGCACCCGATGTTTTTGCCAGGGCTATCAACTCTGCCATCTGAGTGTCGATCGACCCGAGGTAAGTAGGGCACTCCAAATAAACAGCGGCTACGTCGTCGCTCAACTTTTCCTCAAGCTCTTTTTTTGAGATCCGACCGGTTTCAGGATCCCAACCCACACGATCAATACTGACAGTGGGCGCTAAGAAGGTCTCTAACTGTGAAGAGCGATCCGATCCGATCGCGCCTAGGATCAGGATACGGGAACGGCCGGTAATTCGGGTAGCCATAGCCAGACTGCTTCCCGCGGCAGCGGAGCCGTCATACATAGGTGGTGTGACGACCTCCATACCAGTCAAAGCGCCCAACATGCTCTGGAATTCAAAGAGCGCTTGATACTGTCCCGGGT
>JBMUHF010000294.1:0-15962 GCA_050302555.1 Arenicellales bacterium
CATGGTGCTTCTGGGCGGCGCTGCAACGGTAGTCGGACCGCTGCTCGGTGCCGGTGTCTTTATCGGGGTGGAGACATTGCTGCCAGAAATCACGGTGTATTGGCATCTGTACCTCGGTATTTTGTTAATCATCGTTGCTAAATTTGGCCGCGGTGGTTTACTCGGCTGGTGGTCGCAGTGGCGACAGGGTTCGCGCTGATGACCAATGTACTTGAAGCACAGTCGATCAACCGAACTTTCGGCGGCATCCATGCAGTCGTTGACGTCAGCCTTTGTCTCGTCAGCGGCGAGATCCGGGCAGTGATCGGACCCAACGGTGCGGGCAAGACTACTCTGGTGGGCCTTCTTGCAGGAAGCCTTAAGCCCGATAGTGGCGAGATCTGCCTGGCTCAGCAGGATGTGACCGACTTGTCGGTCCATGAGCGTGTCAAGCTCGGACTGGGGCGGACGTTTCAGATTACCAGCCTGTTCCCGGCGCTCTCAGTATTTGAGAACATCGCGATCGCGGTACAGGGGTGCCAGGGGCACTCATTCCGCTTCTGGCATCCCGCCAATCGTAAATCAGGGCTGATCGATCGGGCTCGCGAACTCGCTCAAGAAATGGGCCTTGCTGAGGATATAGATATCCGGGCTGAAGCGTTGTCGCATGGCAAGCATCGGTTACTGGAACTCGCGATGGCGCTGGCAGCGAATCCGTCGGTATTGCTCCTGGATGAACCCGCTGCCGGGCTCGGAGTTGAGGAAACCCAGAACCTGATTTTGATACTTGAGCGCATTAAGGCAGATGCCGCTATTTTGCTGGTTGAGCATGATATGGATGTCGTTTTTTCGGTCGCCAACGAGATCACCGTAATGGTCGATGGCGGCATCATTGCGACGGGCAGTCCAGACGATATCCGGAACAACCAACACGCGCAGCGGGCCTACCTAGGCGAACCAGGGCCAGGGGATGCTTGAGGTACGTCATCTGACTGCTTTTTACGGAAACAGTCAGGCACTGTTCGATGTCCGACTCTCCGTCGGTAGAGGAGAGATGGTAACCCTTCTTGGTCGCAACGGAATGGGAAAAACCACAACCGTGAACTGCATCATGGGCTTGCTGTCCTCGGCAGAAGGTGTCATAGAGTTCGACAATCGCAATCTCAAGGGTTGTGCCAGTCATCAGGTCGCACAATCAGGTATTGGGATTGTTCCAGAAGGGCGGGGGATTTTTCCTAACCTAACCGTGGATGAACAGTTACACGCCTTTGCGGCTGTACGGGACTCAGATCTAAAGACCTGGACCGCACAGGGTGTTCTTGAGTTGTTTCCGAATCTGGCGAAGCGTCGGAACAGTTTTGGCAACCAGCTATCCGGGGGTGAGCAGCAGATGCTCGCTATCGGCCGGGCACTTGTGACCAATCCGATTCTGTTGATTCTCGATGAGGCAACCGAAGGATTGGCGCCGCTGGTACGTCAGGAGATCTGGCGGTGTCTTGAACAGTTAAAGCGCGAGGGACTGTCGATCCTGGTGATCGACAAGAATTTTTCAGATCTTGCGCGAATTGCGGATCAACATTTCATTGTTGAGAAGGGGCGGACAGTTTGGTCTGGCAATTCAACCGCGTTGCGGGCAGATGCCTCGATCAGGACCCGTTATCTGGGTCTTTAATCCGAGTTGTTTAGCGTCGATTTCGAATACCAAATCAAGCTCGGCATGATGGTTCCTTGGTCCCGCGCATCGGGGCCGAAGCTATAATCCAAGCCACCGATAGGATCATGTGCCGGACGATATCGGGTAGATATCGGGTAGATGCCGGGTAATAGTGGAGTGAATGGATGAAAAAATCCGTAGCGGTCGCGCTCGTGTTGCTACTCAGCGTGGCCCTCTGGATCGGATCGGGCTTCCTGTCTGATTCAAAGCCGCCTATGCCTGCAGAGACCGCCTCCACGGCCTCTGCAGGGCTTTTGCATCCGCCGTCTGTGCAGGTAGAGACCTTACGGGCGGGCTCGGTTGCTCAGGTGTTGCAGCTGATGGGTGTGACGGCGCCCAGACGTCAGGTTCACGTGCCTGCTCAGACCAAAGGCGCAATCGTTGCGCTAACGGTGAAAACCGGTGCCCGGGTCGATGAAGGGCAACTGCTGGCACGGATTGACATCGGTGACCGAAAAGCGCGATTGCGAGAGGCGCAGGCACTGTTGGCACAGCGTGAAGTTGAGTATCAGGCGGCAACCCAGCTTTCAAAGAAAAATCTGCAGTCAGCAACAGAGTTAACTCGCACCCAGACCTCGCTGGACTCGGCGCGGGCATCGCTAGCCGCTATCCGCCTGGATATACACAGGACTAAAGTGGTTGCGCCATTTGCGGGGGTCGTAGAGCAGCGCTTTGCTCAGATCGGTGATTATCTTGATGTGGGGCACAGCGTGTTCAGACTGCTGGATCTTTCAAAGATAAAAGTCCAGGGACAGATCGCTGAACGCGAGGTCTCACGTTTGCGCCTCGGTATGCCTGCAGACCTCACCCTCGTTGATGGACAGCGCCTCTCCGGAGAGGTCACCTTTATCTCGCGGGCGAGCGACAGCGCGACCCGCACCTTTCTCGTCGAAGTCACCGCAGGTAATCCGGATCTGTCGATCTCAGCAGGAATGACGGCGAAGATCACGCTCAGTCTCGGCGACCGGCGAGGCCATCGTCTCAGCCCAGCAGTACTGACACTGGACGATGAAGGTCAGGTTGGGGTTAAGATCATTGACGACAGCGCCACAGTGCGTTTTGTTCCCGTGGAGTTGATTGCTGACAGTCCTGAGGGAATGTGGCTGGGCGGTTTGCCTGAGACGGTCGAGTTGATCACTGTGGGCCATGAGTTTGTGTCAACGGGACAACGGGTCACCGTAAGTCGCGGTGTGCAGTAGCGCCCGCTGACGACGATGTCGATCATCGGTGCCGCATTTGGTTATTCGCGAACGGTCCTGGCCGTTCTGCTGTTCATCCTGATCGCCGGGTCGATCGCTTATCAGGATATTCCCAAAGAGTCTGAGCCCGACATCGACATTCCGATCATTTACGTGACGATGAGTCATGAAGGGATCTCGCCCGAGGACGCCGAGCGATTGCTGATTCGACCCATGGAGCAGGAACTCAAGTCGATCGAGGGCATCAAAGAGATGCGGTCCACGGGGTATGAAGGTGGTGCGAATGTGCTACTCGAGTTCGATGCGGGCTTTAATTCCGATGCAGCGCTGAGAGATGTCCGCGAGGGGGTTGATCTTGCCAAAGGAAATCTGCCGATGGCAACTGATGACCCTGAGGTGCACGAGGTCAACTTCAGCCTATTCCCGGTTGTTGTAGTCATCCTTTCTGGTGTTGCGCCTGATCGTGCACTGTACCGGCTTGCCCGGGAACTCAAGGATCAGATCGAGGGAATCGGCCAGGTCCTCGAGGTCAATATTGCGGGCAATCGCTCTGAAGTCGTAGAGGTGATTGTTGACCCGTTGAGGCTCGAGAGTTATGGACTAGATCCTGCACTGGCTGCGGCGACCGTGAAGAGTTCAAACATGTTGGTTGCGGCCGGTGTGCAGGACACTGGCAAGGGCCGGTTTTCGATTAAGGTTCCCGGACTCTTCGAGAGTATCCGAGATATCGCGGATCTACCGGTTTTGGTGGATGGCGATGCGGTGGTCTCAGTCCGAGATATTGCCGAGGTGCGCAGAACCTTTAGAGATCCAACGAGCCTCGCTCGGGTCAATGGGAAAACGGCCGTCGCACTTGAGGTGTCAAAACGTTCCGGAGAGAATGTCATTGAGACCATAGAGCAGGTCCGTGCAGTCGTTAACAACAAGCAGGCGCAGTGGCCCCAGACTCTGCGTGAGACGGTTAAAGTCAGTTACTCGCAGGATCGTTCGGATCAGATCCGGACAATGCTCAATGATTTACAGAACAGTGTCATCAGTGCAGTTATTCTGGTGATGGTCGTGGTGATCTCCGCTTTGGGGGTCCGCAGCGGGCTGTTGGTCGGTATTGCGATTCCCGGATCATTTCTGACAGCACTATTGACACTCTTTTTGCTCGATGTGTCTCTCAATATTGTGGTGCTGTTCAGTCTGATTCTGGCCGTGGGCATGCTGGTGGACGGCGCTATTGTAGTCGTCGAGTTTGCAGACCGTAAGCTGAGCGAAGGGCTGCCACGGCGTAGGGCTTACCTACAGGCCTCGAGGCGGATGGCGGCACCGATTATCGCGTCCACAGCGACGACCTTGGCAGCATTCCTGCCTCTGGTGTTCTGGCCTGGCGTGGTGGGGGAGTTCATGAAATTTCTCCCGATGACTGT
This sequence comes from Arenicellales bacterium, assembly GCA_050302555.1. Taxonomy (GTDB): domain Bacteria; phylum Pseudomonadota; class Gammaproteobacteria; order Arenicellales; family UBA868; genus UBA868. The sequence continues at coordinate 4,308 of JBMUHF010000294.1, forward strand.
GCTCATTACGCTTATTGCCTCATTACTGATGGCGCTTATTTTTGTTCCTACGGTCGGCTCCTTGATCGGAAAAAAGACCACTATCAGTGAGCGCGCACAGCGGGCCTTGCTTGCTGGTGAGCAGGGTGAGCTAGATAACGTCGATGGCTTCACCGGTCGCTATCTGTCTTTGCTGAAGGGCGCTGTTAAACGACCTGGCTCGGTGCTGATCTCAGCGGTCGGCATATTGATCGGCGTGTTCTTTCTCTACGGCGCCATCGGCCCAGGGGTTGAATTCTTTCCCGACGTAGAACCTGACAATGCCCAGATTCAGGTACGGGCACGGGGCAATCTTTCAATCTCGGAGCAGGACGAGATTATGCGTGCCGTCGAGCGACGTGTACTGGATGTGGGGGGAATCCGTACCTTCTATACCCATGTGGGCGCAGACAAGAACAATGAAGAAGCAGAAGATATTGTCGGGTCAGTGTCGCTCGAATTCGCTGACTGGCGTCTGCGCCCGCGGGTCAGCGAGATCTTCCAAACTCTGGACCGAAGATTGCAGGATTTGTCTGGCGTCATCATCGATCTTCGGAAAGAAGAAGGTGGACCTGCTGACGGGAAAGCCCTGCAGTTGCAGCTCTCTTCCATCTATCCGGAGTTACTCGATGATGCTGCGGCCAAAGTCAGGGCGCAGTTCGATGAGATGGCAGGCCTCAACAGTATTGAGGACTCCCGTCCGCTTCCCGGCATTGACTGGACGCTCGCCGTAGATCGCGCTCAGGCAGCGAAATACGGTATCGATATCAGCGGAATCGGCAACATGATCCAGATGACGACCGGGGGGTACAAGCTTGGCGAATATCGTCCGGATGACAGTGAGGACGAGATCGATATCAGGGTGCGTTTCCCAACGATCGACAGGACGGTGACCGGTCTTAACGCAGTCAGGATCAATACGGCGTCGGGCGCGGTTCCGGTGTCAAACTTCGTCAAGCGTGAGGCACGCCAAAAAACGGGTATGGTCAAACGCGTCGATGGCCTGCGTGTCATTACCGTAAAAGCAGACGTCGATGACGGCGTATTGGCGGATGACAAATTGCGTGAACTGCAGGGATGGCTCAAGCAGAGCCCTCTTGACTCCCGGATTCAGGTCGATTTCAAGGGCGAGGACGAAGAGCAGGCGAAAGCGCAGGCCTTTCTAGGCAAGGCGTTTCTCGTTGCACTGTTTCTGATGGCCTTGATATTGGTCACTCAGTTCAACAGTTTCTATCAGGCGGCACTGATTCTATTTGCGGTTGTTATGTCCACTGTAGGTGTGTTGATCGGTTTGATTGCGACGCAATCACCCTTTGGAATCGTTATGAACGGGATTGGGGTGATTGCCCTGGCTGGGATCGTAGTGAACAACAATATCGTACTGATCGATACCTATGCCCGCCTTCGGGAAACGGTCAAAGATCCAGTCGAGGCGGTTTTGCGCACAGGGGTACAGCGTCTGCGCCCTGTGTTGTTGACCACCGCCACCACAGTCTTAGGTCTGATGCCTATGGTGTTTGGCATCAATATCGATTTTTTCACCCGGGAGGTCACACAAGGGGCTCCGTCTACTCAATGGTGGACGCAACTGGCGACATCAATTGTGTTTGGTCTGAGTTTTGCCACCATTCTTACGCTGGTGGTCACTCCAAGCGCGCTGGTTCTGCAGGCAAACGTTTCGACATGGTGGGCGGGTCGGCGTCAGAAACAGATAGCGCCCACCTGATCTGACAACGACGAGTGCGCGCCGCTTAACGGGATTTGGCCCGAGCCCAGGAGTCCCGCAAGCCGACGGTGCGGTTGAAGACAGTGACCAACTCGGTACTGTCCTGGTCTACACAGAAGTAACCCAGCCGTTCAAACTGAAAGACGGTGCCGGGTTTTGCCTGCGCAAGGCTTGGTTCAACTTGAATATCATCAAGCGTGGTGAGCGACGTTGCGTTCAAGGTAGTGTCCAGATCGTCCTCAGATGAGAACCGGGGTTCAGGGTCGGAAAACAAAGGCTCATAGAGTCTTGCTTGTGCCTTTATGCTGTGCCGGGCGGATACCCAGTGAATGGTACCTTTAACCTTGCGGCCGTCGGGCGCATTACCGCCACGGCTTTCAGGATCATAGGTGCAGCGGATCTCGGCAACGTTTCCCGATGCGTCGCGAACGACGTCTGTGCAGGTAACGAGATAAGCATAACGAAGCCTTACCTCCCGCCCGGGTGCGAGTCGAAAGAATTTCTTCGGCGGATCTTCGAGAAAGTCATCTTGTTCGATATAGAGTTCCCGACAAAAAGGCAGCGGACGTTCGCCCTGTGACTCATCTCCCGGGTGATTGAGAGCGGTCAGGTCTTCCTCCTGATCTTCAGGATAATTCTCGATCACCAGTTTCAGCGGCCGGGTTACCGCAAAAGCTCTCGGGGTGCCAGGATCAAGCGCTGCGCGGACACAGTTCTCAAGAACACTGAGTTCGACATTCTGCTGGTTGCGGGTGACACCGATACGCGTGCAAAAATCGACTAGAGCTTCCGGGGGATAACCTCTGCGCCGCATACCCGATAGCGTTGGCATGCGGGGATCATCCCAGCCGCTGACGACGTTCTGCTCAACCAGAATCGTGAGGAGTCGCTTGCTGACGACCGTGTATTCGAGAGACAGGCGGGAAAATTCTGTCTGGTAAGGCCGGCCCGGCGTAGTGACGTGTTCCAGCACCCAGTCATATAAGGCTCGGTTGTCCTCGAACTCGAGTGTACACAGTGAATGCGTGACACCTTCTATCGCATCTGACAAGGGATGAGTGAAATCGTACATTGGGTAGATACACCACCGATCACCGGTGTTGTGATGGGTCTGATAGCGGATTCGATATAGCGCAGGATCCCGAAGATGTAGATTGGGTGATGCCATATCGATACGGGCGCGAAGTACCCGGCTGCCTTCTGCAAACGCTCCGGCCCGCATATTTTCAAATAGTTCCCGGTTTTCTTCACGACTTCGATCACGAAAGGGGCTGTTGGTTCCGGGTGCCGTTAGGGTTCCCCGGGTGCTGCGGATTTCATCAGCGCTGAGGTCACAGACGTAGGCGCTGCCTGAGTCAATTAACTCAATAGCAAATGCGTAGAGCTGCTCAAAGTAATCGGAGGCGTGATGTATCCGCCCTTCCCAGTCAAAGCCCAACCAGCGGACATCGGACTTGATGGCTTCAACAAATTCGGGGCTCTCGCGGTCAGGATTGGTGTCATCAAACCGCAGGGCACATCGACCCTCGAAGTCCCGTGCCAGGCCAAAGTTCAGACAAATTGATTTCGCATGCCCGATATGAAGGTAACCATTAGGTTCCGGAGGGAACCGCGTGGTAATTCCCTCTGGATAGCGGCTGGCTTCGAGGTCGGCAGCCACCAGCTGGCGGATAAAGTTAGTTGGCGGGGGCTGATCGGACATTGTCTGGCAGCGGGCCGGACGGCAAAGACATAGTTAGGGTGCCGTGACCGGCTCGGGCGCTATCGACAGCTCCAGATGGCATTACAGAGTTCTCTGAGAACAAAGGGGATTAGGCGCTGGTGCCACGGCGCCTGCATCACCCGATCCCAAACGAGATTACCAGTTGGTTGGAGTTGAAAGTGTGGACGCCTGGCTGCCGAAATAAGCAGCGAGATCCTCGATATCAGCATCACTCAGGGCTGATGCGAAGCCTTTCATGATCGCATTGTTGCGGGCGCCGGATTTATATCCGGACAGTGCGTGTGCCAGAAAATCCGGGTATTGGCCAGCGAGAATAGGGTATTGCGGACTAATCGGCTTACCACCCCCCGCGCCGTGACAAGAAGTGCAAACCTGCGCTTTTGCTTCACCTGCTTTGGCATCACCGTCGCCGAGCTCACTCGATGCTGGCGCATCAAGGCTGCTGAGATAGGCGGCAAGATTTGTTATCTCCGAATCGTTCAGCGCTCCTGCCTGGGCCTGCATGGTGGGGTGTATCCGTTCACCACTTTGGTAGGCTTTAAGCGCCAGCGCGAGGTATTCCGCCTGTTGCCCTCCCAGTTTGGGGATGCGGAATGTCGGATAGGCATTACGCATTCCCGAGGCGCCGTGGCAGCCCATACAGGTGGTCGCTGCCGCCTTTCCTGCCTCGACATCCCCCGCGGCAAAGCCCGCAAAAGAGGCGAATATCATGGTCAGACCGACAGTGATCGATAGCAAAAATTTCATTGCGCTACATCTCAAAAAATTGTGGAGGCGCAACTTTAGGCAACCGCTCCCGAGGTTGCAACAATTAAGCCCTAGAAATATGACCTATGTCGGCTATTTGCGGCGTTTCAGGGTAATCGCCAACTCTTTGAGGCCGCTCGGGTGGGTAATCGTGCGATCCTTTCGTTCGGGCCAGTCCCATTTATCCACTGGAAACAACTCTTCAACGGTTTCCAAGGCACAATGCCAAGGCGGACCCCCAGCGCGGTGAGTCTGCATGAAGACGCCGATCAGAATCCCCCCTGGGTGCAGCCAGCGGTATAGGCGTTCGGCATACTCCGGCCATTGCTGCGGCTCTAAAGCGCAAAGCGCCGTCTGTTCGTAAATTACATCAAACGGCTTTTCGGCCTCCCAGGCGAAAAGATCTGATGCAACGACATCGGCTTTGAGTCGCTGAGCTTGCAGGATTTCCTGCAAATCAGTAACGGCGCTCTGCGCAAAATCTACGCCGGTGACACGGTAGCCCCGGCTCGCAAGTTCGGCAATTTCATAACCGCGCCCGCAGGCAGGAATCAACACCCGGGCAGGCGGACAAGGCATCCGGGCGAGTCCAAGCTCCAGAGCGGGGCTAGGACCCCCGCGATCCCAGCCAGTTTTCCCATCCAGATACCGCTTTTCCCAGCGATCTTGTTGATTTGAATCAGATAACATAATGTTTGTCAGTGTGTAACTATTTTCAATAGATAGGATTTTACCGATGCCGCCATAAATATTCGGAGGACAGCAGTCCAGGGCACAAATGGACGCTGGTCGCCGTTCTGCCTGGGAGACCAGAAGGAGGATTGAGATGACGTATCAGACAACCGAGATTCGGAATGTGGCACTGACTGGCCATGCCGGTGCAGGAAAGACGACACTGATCGAACAGATCCTGGCGACCGCCGGAGTGATTAGAGAGCCCGGGCTGGTAGAAAAGGGATCCACTGTGAGTGACTGGGACGACCTGGAAAAGAAACACGGCCACTCGTTGTCACCCTCCCTCGCGGGTTTTGATTACCAGAACGCCCACATCAATCTGATTGACACACCGGGCTACCCTGATTTTATAGGTGCGGCGCTTAGCGTCTTGCCTGCAGTGGAGACGGTAGCGGTTGTCATCAATGCCCAGCAGGGTGTTCAAAGCGCCAGCCGGCGAATGATGACCTGGGCCCAGGAGCAGGAGCAATGCCGAATGGTCGTGATCAATCATATCGATGATGGCCAGGTTGATCTGGAGGCCACTTACGCCGAGGTCCAGGAAGCGTTCGGCCCGGAGTGTCTTGCCGTTAACCTACCTGCCGCTGACGGCGCGAGTGTGATCGACTGTTTCTTTAAGGCGAAAGGCGATCCGGCATTTTCTTCTGCAGAAGCAGCTCATACCGAGATCGTGGATCAGACCGTAGAAGTAGACGAGACCCTGATGGCAACCTATCTTGATCAGGGAGAAGTAGCGCCGGATCAGTTGCATGACGCTTTCGAACAGGCGATGCGTGAGGGTCATCTGATCCCGGTTTGCTTTGTCTCTGCTACGACCGGGGTGGGTGTCCAGGAGTTGTTGAATTTCATTACGCGACTATTGCCTAACCCTTCCGAGGGCAATCCCCCACATTTTCTTAATGGCTTCGGAGAGGACGAGCGCCCTGTTGCGGTCAGTCCAGATCCTTCGGCCCACGTTCTTGCGCACGTATTCAAAGTGTCGTTCGACCCTTTTGTTGGGCGACAGGCGCTCATCCGACTGCATCAGGGCACGATTAAGAAGGATATGCAGCTTTTTGTCAGTGACGCGAGAAAGCCCGTCAAACTGAATAATCTGGCCGTGCCGCTCGGAAAGGAGGGTGCTGACAAAAGTTCAGCAGTACCCGGCGACATCCTGTTGGTTTCAAAGATAGACAGTCTTGGCTATGACGATGTCCTGCACGACTCACATGATGAAGATCTGATCCATCTAAAGCCTTTGCACCTGCCGGAACCCATGGCCGGGGTTTCCATTACCCCAAGTAGTCGCGGCGATGAACAGAAGATCGCGGACGTATTGTCGCGATTGACGGCCTCGGACCCCTGCCTTCGAGTTGAGCGGGATCCGGTTGCAAACGAGACGGTCCTGAGGGGTGCCGGTGAACTGCATCTGCGTGTCGCGATTGAGCGGATGTCGGAACAGTACAGTCTTGAGGTGAGCACGGGCACACCTTCGATTCCGTACCGGGAGACGATCGGCAAAGCCGCCAAGGGCCACTGTCGTCATAAGAAACAGACCGGTGGGGCAGGTCAGTTCGGTGAAGTCTTTCTTGAGGTTGAGCCCCTTTCCCGTGGTATGGGTTTTGAATTCGTGAACAAGATTGTGGGTGGGGTCATACCCTCTCAATATATTCCTGCGGTGGAAAAAGGCGTTCAGAGCGTCCTGGAAAGTGGCGCCATCGCCGGGTTCCCTCTGCAGGATATACGGGTCAGCGTATTCGATGGTAAGCACCACCCGGTGGACTCCAAGGAAGTTGCCTTTGTAAACGCGGGCCGTAAAGCATTCCTTGATGCTATCTCAAACGCCAAGCCTCTGGTGTTGGAGCCCATGGTCGACCTTGAGATTTCGGTGCCTGCGGACAACATGGGCGATATCACCGGTGATTTGTCGTCACGGCGCGGTAGAGTGGTGAGCGCAGACGCGGTCAGCGGCGGCCGGATGGTGATCAGTGGTCAGGCACCGCTGGCGGAGATGGGCGATTACCAGTCAAGGCTTAAGTCGGTCACCGGCGGCGAAGGCAGTTACGCCATGGAATTTGCGGGCTACGAGTCCGCGCCGGCCGCTGTGCAGAAATCACTGATAGCATCCTTCGAGAGGCCGGAAGAGGAGTAAACACCATCAGTTGATCGCCCACGGTGATATACTGCGCGCCGCTCTGCGCCACAGGGGGGTGGCGCAGACAACCCACCAAGCGATCATCGTGGAAACAGCCAAGACTGACGATATTCGTATCGTTGATATTCAGGACGTGGCGAACCCCGCCACTATTATCAGTGAGATGCCGCTTTCGGCCGAAGCGGCCGATGTTGTGGCGTCTACGCGGCGTGACATCCATGAGGTGCTGAATGGAAACGACGACCGGCTAGTGGTTGTCGCCGGTCCGTGCTCGATTCATGATCCAGATGCTGCTATGGCGTATGCGAACTGTCTGCTGCCATTATGCGAGGAGTATCGCGAAGATCTGATTCTGATCATGCGGGTGTACTTTGAAAAACCTCGCACGACAGTGGGGTGGAAGGGTCTTATCAATGATCCCGATTTGGACGGATCCTTCGATATCAACAAAGGTTTGCGCACCGCCCGCCAACTACTCCTCGCGGTTAATGGCCTCGGAGTTCCAGCGGGGACAGAGTATCTGGATCTGCTTAGCCCCCAATACCTCGCGGACCTGGTCAGCTGGGGCGCTATCGGAGCCCGTACCACCGAAAGCCAACTGCATCGCGAGATGGCATCGGGACTTTCTTGCCCCGTCGGTTTCAAGAACGGGACCGATGGCAATCTCAAAATTGCAGTGGATGCGGTTGGGGCTGCCCAGCACCCCCATCATTTTCTGACGCTCACCAAGGACGGTCATTCCGCGATCTTCACAACGTCAGGAAACGAAGACAGCCACGTGATTCTAAGAGGTGGCAGTGAGCCCAATTACGACGCTAAGAGTATTGCGCTCGCAGCATCCTTGATGGGCAAGGCCGGACTGACTCCCCGGCTGATGGTGGACTGCAGTCATGCCAACAGCGGAAAGGATCCTCAGCGCCAGCAGACGGTGGTCGATTCCATTTGCGCTCAACTTGAGGGTGGCGAGCGGCGGTTGATGGGCGTCATGATTGAAAGTCACCTGATCGGTGGCCGCCAGGATACTGTTTCAGGTCAGCCACTCACTTACGGACAGAGCATTACTGACAGTTGTATCGCCTGGGAAGAAACGGTGCCATTGATCACGAGACTGGCTGAAGCGGTTCGTGGGCGCCGGTCAATACCCGCCGATTAAAGAGTAACTCGCCCACGCCAAGAGCGGCTGACGTCCTCGATGTCTGTTCTTATGGCGTAATCAAAAGAATTTAGTCTGGTTTGGCAAGTCAAGATGATATGGTGGCAAACACTTTGACTTCATGCCGGTGTTCTTTGCAGAGGCGCATAGCAGATTCAGCGCGATTGCGGGAATAACCTGCGACCCAACCGATTTTGGAGAGAAAAGATAGATGATTAAACCTCATGGCGGTGATTCCCTCATGCCACTGCTCGTAGAAGAGCCGGCACGTCTCAAGGCCCTACAGGAAGAAGCTGTCAATCTACCGTCCATGATGCTGAGTTCAGCTGCAGCGGCGAATGCGGTAATGCTAGGCGCAGGCTATTTCACGCCGCTTAATGGGTTCATGGGTAAAGCTGATGCTTTGAATGTCGCCGAGCATATGTATACCAGCAGCGGTCTGTTCTGGCCGGTGCCGGTGCTCAATCTGACGACAGACGGTGAGGGGCTCGCCCCCGGTTCACGACTTGCGCTTCGTGACCCGAATGTGGACGGGAATCCTGTGATCGCGATACAGGATGTTGAAGCGGTTGAGGTGCTCAGCGACGAGGACGTGGACTTTATTGCCCAGCACGTCTATCGCACGAACGATGAGGCTCATCCCGGTGTGTCCACTTTTGCCTCTCTTGGGAGGGTTGTGGTCTCGGGTCCAATCGAAGTACTAAACCTCAGTTACTTTGAAACAGATTTCCCTGACACGTTTCGCACCGCGGTCGAGATTCGCGCTGATATCGAAAAGCGGGGATGGAACCGCGTTGTTGCTTTTCAGACACGAAACCCAATGCATCGTGCGCACGAGGAGTTATGCAAGATGGCGCTTGAAGCAGTCAATGCTGACGGCATTCTGATTCATATGCTCCTGGGCAAGCTCAAGCCGGGCGATATTCCCGCGGATGTTCGGGATGCGGCCATTCGGAAAATGGTCGAACTCTACTTCCCACCCAACTCGGTCATGATTACAGGTTACGGTTTTGATATGCTTTATGCGGGTCCGCGCGAGGCGGTGTTGCACGCACTGTTCCGCCAGAATGCCGGCTGTACACACCTCATCGTTGGCCGGGATCACGCGGGGGTGGGAGATTTCTACGGCGCTTTTGATGCACAGACTATTTTTGATGAGTCGGTGCCAAAGGACGCTCTGGCAATCGAGATTTTTCGTGCGGATCACACAGCTTATTCCAAGAAGTTGGATAAAGTCGTGATGATGCGCGATGCGCCGGACCATCAAAAAGAGGATTTCGTCCTTTTATCTGGGACCCGTGTGCGGGAAATGCTGGGGGCGGGTGAAGACCTACCGGTGGAGTTTGCCCGCCCGGAAGTGGCGCGTATCCTAATGGAACACTATGCCCAGGAGACGGTAACCACCGGCTGAGCACGCTTTCGGGTAATTGCCCCGGCCGAATTGCAGCACAGGCGCCGGAAAAGGGTTCGGGGTGGTCGACGGACTACAGTCCCTCGAATTGATCCGCCGGTATGCTTTCGCTTTCCAGCATCACCGGAATGTTGTCATCAATCCGGTAGATTCGCTGGCGGTTCTGTGTGATCAGTCCTTCGGAGAGCGCAACGTTTACTTTATTGTTGCCTGCATTATTGACGGCGCCCGCCGCAATCTGATGGTTAATCTGCTCCAGTTGGTCGGCATCAAGTGTTCTGAGACCCTGTTTGCTTACCGGGCAACACAGAATTTCGAGCAATTGTCGGTCTATGGGCATGGGGTTTACCTGTCTTAGGTGTCGGCGGTTTTGACAATGGGCTGAGTATACTGTGGCCCTGGTTCAGGTGGGTATTGCCTGAAAAGCGTTTTCTCGAGATGGATTGACCGTTATGGCCTCTGGCTCCCGTCGCGCAGTCGTTACCGCTATCGTCGGTAATGGCACATTGACTGTGCTCAAGTTTGCAGTGGCCCTGCCGACGCAGTCCGCGGCCTTAATGAACGAGGCTGTGCACAGCCTGATGGATACCCTGAATCAGATCTTTCTACTCATCGGTCTGGTGCAGGGCGGCCGCCGTGCGGACGCTCGCTACGCTTTCGGTCATGGACAGAAGAAATATCTCTGGAATCTTTGGAGTGCAATAGGCCTTTTTTCGATTGGTTGTGGCCTGGGACTGGCGCATGCCTGGCATGCCTGGCAGCAGCTCGGCCAGATTGCAGTTCGACCCGAACTTGCACTCGGTAGTTTCCATATTGATATGATCTGGTTGGCCGGTGCAGTGCTGCTGGTGGCCCTGATCGTCGAAGGCTACGTTCTGAGGATTGCCTGGATTGAATACCGCCAACGTGCCCAAGATGAGGGAATCTCCACTTGGCAGAAACTCTTCCGACCTACCGATCCGACCCTGCTCGCGGTCCTGTTGGAAGATGCCATTGCGGTCATCGGTGTGCTGTTAGCGGGTTTTGGTATTGCGCTGACACGGGTGACCGGCAACGGCATGTGGGACGTTGGATTTTCGATAGCAATTGCCCTGATGCTCGGAGTCACTGCCGTCATACTCGGCGCCGTCAACATGCGCTTGCTCACGGATGTACGCGACCGTGAGGCAGAAGCTATCTTTGATACTATCGCCAAGGCGCATCGTGAGATCGAGCGATACCATGACCTTCGCAGCATCGTCGTGGATGAGGCGAATACCGTGCTCGTCGCCGAAGTAGAGCTGCGTGAAGAGGCAATGCTGGCGGGGCTCCGACAACAGATCAGTCGGCATGAAGCCGCGTTGCTGTCGACGGTGTCAGAATCGCGCCGGGAGGATACCGCCCTGCGGGAATACATCTCGGACAGAGCCGCCGTGCAGGCGACACTGGAAAGAACCGAAGCACTGATTGACGAACTCGAGCAGTTGATGCGTGAGCGTTGTCCACGGGTCTCACACATCACGCTTGAAGTAGAGGGCATCATTCCGGATCATGCCGCGGATGTGCCTGATGGCATACCACGACCGGAGTACTGACCGATAATGAAAAAGACCTGTTTACCCTTCCTGGGATTTGTGATCGCGCTCATGCCTGCGGGTATCATCGCGGATGACGTCACGCCACAGAGTCCGCGTGAACAGTTCAGTTATGCGTTGGGCTTTCAAATCGGAACCCAGATTGCACAACAGATGATGGCAGAGGGTCTCGACCTTGATCCAGGCTTTCTCGCCAAGGCGATTGAGGATGTGCTTTCTGGCGCATCCCCGGCGATCACCCCGGAACAGATGAATGCTGCCATCAGTGCAGTACAGCAACAGACTCAGGAGCAAAGCATGGAAAAAGCACAGGCCGCGGAACAGATCGGCCAGGACTTTCGGTCATGGACAGAAGAAATATCTCTGGAATCTTTGGAGTGCAATAGGCCTTTTTTCGATTGGTTGTGGCCTGGGACTGGCGCATGCCTGGCATG
>JBMUHF010000295.1:0-1218 GCA_050302555.1 Arenicellales bacterium
GGCCTGCGCGATATCTTCTCGAAACTCGGCTCCCGTGATTTCATCCGTCTGCGCATCGGTATCGGTCATCCGGGAAACAGTGATGACGTAAGTGACTGGGTGCTGCGCAAGCCTTCACCCGAGCACAAGGCGGCTATGCTCGATGCTGTCGACCGTGCGCTAGGACAGATTGATTCGTTGATAAATGGTGAGCTCGAGCCTGTGATGAAGACGCTGCACACGCAACAAAAAGGACAACCCTGAGTGGGCTTTCGCTGCGGTATTGTTGGTCTGCCCAACGTCGGTAAGTCAACGCTCTTTAATGCGTTAACCCACGCAGGGGCACAGGCCGAGAACTATCCGTTCTGCACCATCGATCCGAACGTTGGCATCGTTGAGGTCCCTGATATACGTCTTGAGACGATCGCACAGCTCGTTAATCCGGCAAAAGTCATCCCCACTGCCATTGAGTTTGTGGATATCGCGGGCCTCGTGGCCGGCGCTTCCAAGGGCGAGGGTCTTGGGAACCGTTTTCTTGCCCACATCCGGGAGGTAGACGCGATCATCCATGTGGTCCGCGCCTTTCGTGATGATGACATCACACATGTTTCGGGTCAGGTGGATCCGCTAGTGGACGTTGCCACCATCGAGACGGAACTCGCGCTGGCAGATCTTGAGACCGCTGAGCGCGCTGTCGATCGGACAGCCAAGGCCGCCAAAACCGGGGACAAGAAAGTCCTGCGAGAACTGGATTACCTGCGCCAGGCCTACGACGCGCTTTCCCAGGAGCAGGGACTGCAGGAGTTGCTCCAAGATCCGGACGCGTCGGCAGCGCTCAAACCGCTTTGCCTGTTATCGGCTAAACCCGCGCTCTATGTCGCCAATGTGTCTGAGCAGGATCTCAATGGCAACGATCAGGTGACCCAACTGATCGACCATGCCCGCAAGCGTCAGACCCAGGTCGTTGTAGTCAGTGCCGCGATCGAACAGGAGATCTCGGAAATCGATGCGGATGAGCGTGCCGGCTTTCTCGAGGATCTTGGGCTTGAAAGTTCGGGCCTCGACCATGTGATCCGCGCGGGTTACGCCCTGTTGGGCCTGCAGACCTTTTTCACGGCGGGGCCCAAGGAAGTCCGTGCATGGACGGCTCCCTGCGGCGCAACCGCCCCACAGGCTGCAGGCGAGATTCACACCGATTTTGAGCGCGGCTTTATCCGGGCCGAGACTATTGCGTATGAT
>JBMUHF010000296.1:0-1844 GCA_050302555.1 Arenicellales bacterium
CAGTCGATGACGATCAGTTCGCGGGGCGCACTGCAAAGACGCTCTCCCCCGCTTTCGGTCACCACGAAGGGTTCCGACACCGCGGCGCCAATCGCCTCAAGCCAGACGCCGGACTGAAAATGAAAACACATGCCACTTTGCAGCACGGTGGCATCACCCGGGCGCAAACTTGCGGTGCGCTCCCCCCAGTCCGGCGGATAATTGACGCCGATCGAATAACCCACCCGGCTTTCCTTGTGATAACCGTTACGGTTAAGTACTTTTTGCCACACGGCCTCAACTTCCTCACAAGTGGCGCCGGGTCGCGCAGTCTCCAACGCAGCATCGACACCTTCCACTATCGTCTCGGTCAGATTGGTGACCTCGGCAGGCGGGCTGCCCAGATACAGCGTACGGGTCAGGGGCGCCTGGTAATGATGACGGGCACCACCGAGTTCCATCATGACGAGGCCGTCATCAGGCAGTGGGTGCTCTGACCAAGTAAGGTGCGGCGTGCTGGTCCCCTCCCCGACCTGAATCAGTGGACACAGGCTTGAATAGTTTCCATAGCGGCCTTCCACGCCCATCACCTGCGCGTGATACACCTCGGCGATGATCTCGTATTCCGGTACACCCGGCGCAACCTTGGCGATCGCCCGGTTCATCACTGCGCTGACCGTCTCACCGGCTTCGCGCATATAAACGAGTTCCGCTTCGGACTTCACCAGACGTTCCCAGTTCACCAACTGCTCGGTATCGGCCAGCGTCGCGTTGGGCAGGCCCTTCACCAGATGCGCATGAGCGCGGGCCGTGTAGTAATGAGCATCCAGTTCCACGCCGATCCGCTGACTCCCCCAGCCCCGTTGATCAATCAGCGTGGCGAGATCGTCGTAAGGATGCTCGGTGGGATGATGGATCAGGGTTTCTGAGAAGGTGGTGACATTCTCAGGGGGAATATCGGTCGTAATGTGGGCGGCTTTGGCATCCTGCGGCCGACCAAACCAGATGGGCGCGTCCTCTTCGAGATGCAGCAATACCGCTTGGGGTGTGTAAAAAGACCAGCCGTCGAATCCCGTCAGCCAGTTCATGTTTGCCGGGTCCTGACAGATGATGAGATCAAATCCCTTATCTGCCATGCTCTGTTTGGTCTTTGCAATCCGACGGTCGTATTCCGCTTTTTGAAAAGGTTTGGTGTATTGCATGTCTTTCGGCTCGGATAAAAGCGAGGTGAATAGAGTTTCCGATCAGTCGACGGTGGCTGCGATAACGGCCAGAAAATCCCCGGGACGAATCAGACAGGGGAAGTGTCTTCCCATGAAGAGTCCGTCCACTTTTGAATGGTATTCCACGGGTGCGGTACCAGTCCGGTCGGTATCGTAAACAACGGCCAGAAGATCGCCCTTTTTTATCTCTGCCCCGAGGTCATGACGCATCTCAATGAGTCCTCGATGCTCTGAGGTAATGAAGCAGTCCGGATTCATCGTATCGAGATTAACCGAAGGACCCTTTTCAGGCTCTCCGGCGAGAATCCCGGCGTGCTTGAGTACGTTGGTGATTCCACGCCGTGCAATATTCACCGTGGTCGCACTTGCTGATCCGCCACCGCCAAGTTCCGTGCTGACAAAGACCTTGCCTTGATTCTCCGCCGCGGTGTCATATAGATGGGCGGCATCGGGCTCCAGCAGCATCAGGGTGTAAGGCGCGTTGAAGGCCTGAACTGCGGCAACACATCTCGCCTGCTGATCCTTGTCATCCAGAATATGGGCTGCCCCGAACGGCAAAAACTCCATGGTCTTGCCGCCTGAGTGGATGTCGATCACCACTTCGGCCATGGGCAGCAAGGTGCGGGAAAAATAGTCGGCAAT
>JBMUHF010000297.1:0-4611 GCA_050302555.1 Arenicellales bacterium
GGGCTGCGTCAGCAGATCAGTCCTAGTATCCTCGCTGTCGCTACTATGCTGGTCCTCACTACGTCGACGCAGAAGCTCTATCGCAATCAACAGGACGACAGAGAAGAGGACCAGCATAGTAGCGACAGCGAGGATACTAGGACTGATCTGCTGACGCAGCCCCGACCACATCTGTATCGGGATCGTTTTTTGCTCCGCATCAGCCAGAAAATATATTAGGACCACCTCGTCGAACGAGGTAATAAACGCAAAGAGTGCCCCTGAAATTACACCAGGGGTGATGAGTGGCATGATGACCCGGAAGAATGTTTTGAGGGGTTTTGCACCCAGGCTGCCTGATGCACGTATCAGGGTTTCATCGAACCCAATCAGGGTTGCCGTGACGGTGATAACGACATAGGGCGTCCCCATGACGGCGTGAGCCAGAATGACACCCAGGTGCGTATACGCGAGGCCGATGTGCGAGTAGAAAAAGAACATCCCTGCCGCGATGATGATAATAGGCACAATCAGCGGTGAAATCAGAAGCGCCATGATTGGCTTGCGATAGGGCATTTGAGGGCGGCTCAGCCCGACGGCCGCCAGGGTGCCCAGAGTTGTGGCGATCAGGGTCGCGAAGATGGCGATGAAGAGACTGTTGCGCGCCGCATAAGCCCATTCATAACCACGATTTGATCCAATTCCGCATTCCTGAACCTTGGTGCTCGTTACAAAAGCGTCTGCGGCCTGGGTTGCTTCGTTGCATAGCCCGAGCACATCCTTATACCAGCGCAGAGAAAATGCGTCGGGGTCGAGTCTTAACATTCCCTCGCTGAACGTAAAGTAAGGTTCGATGTTGAACGACAGCGGGATGATGACCATGATCGGGGCCATCAGAAAGAAGAACACCACGACACAAAGGAAATAAAACGTGTAGTGCCAAACGCGGCCTAGGAGTCCTGTATAGGCGGGTAAGCTCATCTGCGTGACTTATCCTAATTTCATCTTGTCAATGCCAACGACCTTGTCGTACAGCCAATACAGGATCAATACAGCCACCAGCAGTATGGTACCCATCGCAGCCGCGAGACCCCAGTTAAGTGAAGATTTCATGTGGAAAGCAATCTGATTGCTGATCATCTGGCCTTTGGCGCCGCCGACCAGCGCCGGGGTGATGTAGTACCCGACCGAGAGCACGAACACCAGTAGGCCTCCCGCGCCAATTCCCGGGATGGAGCGCGGCCAGAATATACGCCAGAAGGTGACGAAGGGGTTCGCTCCCAGTGATTGTGAAGCGCGCAGTTCGTACAACGGAATGGTTTTCATCACGCTGTACATTGGCAATACCATAAAGGGCAGGAGAATCTGGGTCATTGCGATCAAGGTGCCCTGAAGGTTGAAAATCATCTGAATGCGCCCCTGTTCACTAATGATGCCGAGCCACACCATGATGTCGTTAAGCACCCCCTGATTTTGCAACAGCACAATCCACGACGTGGTTCTGACGAGCAATGAGGTCCAAAAGGGCAGCAGCACCATAATAATCAAGAGATTACTAATCCTGGGCGGTTGCGTCGAAATCAGATAGGCAATCGGATAACCAATGAGCAAGGTCAGCAGGGTGACGAGCAAGCTGATCCAAAGCGTCCGTATGAAGAGGGTGACGTAGATCTGTTTTTCTTCAGGCTTTTCAACGATGTTTCCATCGTTGTCAAAATCGCGATCCACTGCATTAAGGAAATACCGCGCCGTATAGCGGACACTGACTTTCTTGAGTACACCCCAGGTATTGATATCTCCCCAACGTTTGTCAGACTTGATCATGGCTTCACGATAGGGGCCTGACTTGATCTTTTTGAACTTACGTTTGGTTTTAAGTATCAGGCTTCGCCCGCCAGAGAGGCTATAGGTCAGGTGGGTCGCAATCCTGCCGAGCGTCCCTGCTTCTTTTGCTGCTGTCAGATCGGTAAACGCAGTTTCGAATACTTCTTCAGAGGGTAACTCAGTCCCATCCCACTTTTTAAGTGCTTGAGCCAGATTGGGTGCAAGTTCCGTCATCCTCGGGTTGTCAACGCTGCGGAACAGCATGCTGGCGATTGGAACGGCAAAAGTGAGGATCACAAAAATCAGGAGCGGCAGAACCATTCCGAAGGCGATATATTTTTTTCGCCGCTCTGCCTGCGCAAGGCGCTCCTTTAGCGGAACACCGTCGATCATGATTGGTTGAGCGGCTTTGGCCATCAGATTTAGTCTGAGGTATTAAGGGGATATAGGTTGGTATTGCGAGTGTCGGTCAGTTCGGCGCGTCTAACGCCCGGCAGTCTTCCGAATACCAGCCTACAGAGACTGATTCTCCCTCGGCCAGGTGGCTATGGTGGGCCGCATTCGGCACCTTTACGATGAACTGATCGTTTCCACAAAGATCGAGTCGCGCTCGAATGTGGTCACCGAGATAAATCAACTCTTTAACATCCCCCTGAACTTGATTGTCACAACTGCCTGCTTCCGGGTTGATGGTGACACGCTCAGGCCGCAGCGATAGGGTGGTTTGGCTGCCAACGCCATCGACGTTGATCGACAGTGCCTTCAGAATTTCACCGGTCCCAAGTTCCACCACACACCGGTCGGCATTCATCTCCCGGATGGTACCAAGGAAGGTATTGTTCTCTCCAATAAACTGCGCGACGAAAGCATTCTGCGGCTGCTCATAAAGTACATCGGACTGCGCGACCTGCTGGACCACGCCATCGTCAAAGACACACACCCGGTTAGACATTGTGAGCGCCTCTGACTGATCATGTGTCACGTAGACCACTGTGATCCCAAGGTTTTCGTGGATATGCTTGATCTCATACTGCATCTGCTCGCGCAATTGCTTATCCAGCGCTCCAAGAGGTTCGTCCATCAGCACCAACTTAGGCTCGAAAACCAGCGCACGGGCAACAGCGACACGCTGTTGCTGACCGCCGGACAACTGGCCAGGACGGCGTGCCGCAAAACCACCGAGCTGTACCATCCCAAGGGCCTTTTCCACCCGCTGGGCAATTTCGTTTTTCGCTACCTTCCGGACTTCGAGTGGATATGCCAGATTTTCTCGCACAGTCATATGCGGGAACAGCGCATAGTTTTGGAACACGATGCCGATATCACGTTTCCAGGGTGGGACATTGTTGATACCCGTGCCATCCAACTTGATCTCCCCGCTGGTCGCGGTTTCAAATCCGGCAAGCATCATCAGGCAAGTGGTTTTCCCCGATCCCGAAGGGCCCAACATCGTCATGAACTCGCCGCGTTCTACGCCAAGATTGAGATCTTTGACAACTAGGTTTTCGCCGTCATAACTCTTCTGGACCTCTTGGAAGCTGACGTACGCGTCTGATGTAGATATGTTCATGGTCTATTCAACTTTTTGTTACTGGGCTACTGAATCTCGATTTATGAGCCAAATGATTTCCCGCGAAACTATCGATACTGTCAATGACCTATCCCGGATACGTCGCTCGGATCGGTGAATCTAAGCGCTCGTTTGTCCCACATTTGAGAAATATTATCAAGTCCTATTGCTCGTCTGTGGCAGCAGGTAGCGCTCGGTCCGCCGGCGAAGTAATTCGACACTGATAAGGATCAGCACGGAAAGTGTCACCATTATGGTCGCGATGGCCAGAATCGTGAGCGTAATCTCTTGACGAATTCCAGACCAGATGAGGCGCGGTAGTGTAACCTGATCTTCACCCGCGAGAAAGATGACGACAACGATCTCGTCAAAAGATGCGACAAAAGCAAATAGCGCACCCGTCATGATTCCAGGGAAAGTCAGGGGTAACACCACTTTGAAAAAAGTCATGAGCGGTGGCGCTCCGAGGCTGTAGGACGCACGCAGATATTGGAAGTCGAATCCGGCCAGTGTCGCTGTGACAGCGATTATCACAAAAGGTGTACCGAGAACTGCATGTGCGAGAATAATTCCAAGGTCGGTATAGGCCAGGTGAAATTTGGAATAGTACGCAAAGATTCCAGCAGCGGTAATAATGATCGGCACAATCATCGGCGAAATCAGCAGCGCCATCACCATTCGCCTGTATGGCATTTGAGGTCGACTCAGGCCAATAGCGGCGACTGTTCCCAGCACGGTTGCAATAAGAGTGGCGAAGAAACCAATATACAGACTGGTCCAGGCAGCGGACGCCCACTCGGAGCCATGGGAATCAGGTCGATTGGGTGTGTGGAGTAGTTCGCGGTACCATTTGAGAGAAAACGCCTCGGGGTCAAGTCGTAGCATCCCCTCTGTGAAGGTGAAGTAAGAGTCGGCGTTAAATGAAAGAGGGATGATGACCAGCAGCGGGCCGATCAAGAGCAGAAAAATGAGCGAGCAAATCCCGAGAAAGACCCAGTGCCAGATACGACCTAGCCAGCCGCGATAGTTTGACTGGTGCATTGTTCTAAATAATTTGGGCTTTGTATTAAGCACGTATGGCCGGGGCGGCATCTAAACCATAAGAAGGTGTTGGGTCTAGATATTTGGGCAGGACGCACGATCGACAGTTCTATTGTGTCATTATAGGTTGAAGTAAAGCCTGCGTCAGCGATGGGCGGTTGGCATCATTGTTGAGGTCGGATTAGGGAAGTCGTTTA
>JBMUHF010000298.1:0-6396 GCA_050302555.1 Arenicellales bacterium
ACGGGGAGGAATCCAATCGTATCTGTGGGAGTTGTGGCGACGTTTGCCAGTTGAAGATTTTTATGTTTACACCACACCTTTCCAGAATGATAGAGAGTTTGACTCCGGACAAGATTTCCGAACAGTTAGATCTACTAATAAGGTCTTACTTCCTACTCCCAATATCAATAGAATCGTGCAAAAATTACGACAAGATATTGAGGCTGAATTAATAGTTTGGGATCCGGCTTTTCCACTCGCTTTATCAGCGCCGAGGAGCCGCATACCTTACGCTCTTGTTCTCCATGGAGCGGAGTTAGCAATTCCTGGAAAGATACCCATTATTAAATCACTTTTAGCTAACACTTTAAAAAAGGCCTCTTTAGTGATTTGTGCAGGAAATTATCCGGCGGAAGAGGCTGAGAGAATAGCAAAACAAAGTTTACCTATAGCGGTTATTCCACCCGGTGTTGATATTGAAAGATTCCGCCCAGCAGCTTCCTTAGAGAAAGAGAAAATACGAAAAGATTTTGGAATCCCGCGTACTTCTCCTGTGCTTCTTGCACTCACTCGTTTGGTTCCAAGAAAAGGAATAGATGTTCTGATACAGGCAGTTAAAATTCTTAAGAAAGATTATCCCGAATTATTATTGGTAATTGGTGGAACTGGTCGCGATCTTAAAACCAGCCGTTGTACCAAGCAGGCTTGGTAGGGCTGCCATCGGGATCGAGCCTGATCTCACTCCGCCTTTGGTGCGGACCTTCATTGATTCGGTTGTGGATACCAAACGTTATCGTGATATCTCACCCATCGTTTCGGACATGCGTATGATCAAATCCGAAGAAGAACTCAAGATCGCACGACATGCGGGTGAAGTCAGCATCGCAATGATGGAAGCAGGCCGAGGCGCAATCAAAGAAGGCGTCGCCGAGTATGAGGTCGCGCTTGCCGCAACGGCTGCCGGAACTCACAAGGCCGCTGAATTACTGCGAACTCACTACGAAGGCTCGCAGATGTCTCCGAGTATTCATTTCATGCAGATCCTCGCCTCAGGGCAAGAGATCACCATGACTCACCACCGCGCCAGCACCAAACGGCTCAAATACGGAGAGCCGGTCTTCTTGTGCTTTTGCGGTATGACTGATTTTCACCGCTTTAAACTGGGATTCGACCGAACCTTCTGGATCGGCGAAATCGGAGATCCTTCCCAAGGGGCCGCGTACCAGACGGCCGTCGACAGCCAGGCGGCAGCGCTATCGGTACTGCGTCCCGGCGTTCTTGCAGAAGAAGTGCACGCCGCCTATGCGGAAGTAATCCAATCAGCTGGCTTCGAATATCCCTTTCGTTGCGGACGGGCTACCGGCTTCAGCTTTCTTGAATGCCCGCAACTGGTTTATGGAGATAAAACGGTACTAGAACCCGGAATGGTATTTGCCGTTGACGGATCTGTGACCGTACCGGGAAAGTTTCGTGCTCAGGTGGGTGACAGTTTTATAATCACAAAAGACGGGTACGAGCAGATTACTTCCCATCCCAAAACCCTTGCCGAAGTGATTGTTTAGTCCGAATCTCTGAAGGGCCCTGAGCAAACCCAATGCACCCTGCCAATGAACTGGTATCGCCTTGATTGACTACAGTCGACTGAAGGAACGGATCTAGGACGTCACAAACCCTGCGATATCCTCTGACTGCACGACGTGACAATAGATCATATTGATCACCTCCAACTCGTGGTTATGTAACGCCATCGTCGAAGCAGCGCAACAGTCTTCGACGACCAAGACATCGAAGCTTTCATCGGCCAGACTTCGTACCGTGCTGCTGACACACTGATCCGTGAAGATTCCCGCCACCACCACATTCCTGATGCCGATATTGTGCAGAATGAGTCGCAAGTTGGATCCGGTCAGAGCACTGTCAGTCGTCTTGGTGATGACAATTTCATCGCCCTGGGGAGTCAGTTCTGGTACCAGCTGGCTGTCCTCACGATCCTTGGGCAGCAAAAGATAATTGAAACCCGGTTTTTTCTGGCTTAGTGACCGATCACGTCCGTTCTCGGTGAGGCATGCGATGCGCGCGTAAATGATTTCAAAACCGTGGCTTCGACACTGATCCACGAGCACCGCCGTTCCAGGTATAACCTGATGATTCATCCGTTCCAGGAACGGTGCCCATCGGGCGGCCTCATCAGGGTCGTCAGAGACTTCCAGATAGGTATTCTGGATATCGATCACCAAAAGCGCGGTTTCGGAAGGCTTCAGCTCAGGGTTTTCCGGTGGTTCCGCCGTTTCGTAATAGAAAGAGCGAAATGCGTTCTTCCAATCGCTCACCGGCTCCTTCCTCGAACTGCTCCGAGCGCGTCTTGGATAGCGGCTTGAGCCTTGCGCAGTTCCGCAACATCTCCAGACATGAATACCCTGCCAGAGACACCCATCATCTGGACGTCGTTCAGGACTGCACCCGGAGCCGCACGCTCAGCCTCGTTTGCTGCCGCACAAGCGAACAATGCTGGTGTCATCTCGCACAGCAGTAAAGACTGCCCTGGAATCAGCATGGATGCACTTCTCGATCGATTAAGAATAATGGCATGCTGGTCCGCCAGATTTTCGATCACATCCTCGAAAAGCACCTGTGGCGCTAGTTGATCTGTCGCACTGGCGCCGATACCGCGAAGAATGGCATCGCCGGCTGCATCTAGTTCTTCCCGGTCCGAGGAATGCAGTTCCAACAGGCCGAACTGTCTCTCCGTGAACAAAATCCCTGGCTCCATATCAGGAGCAGCCTTGAGAGCCAGATCTGAGATACGGTGGATCGCCAATGCGGGGGAGACTTCGATAATTAGACTGTGCTGGCCCTCGAAGGGTGGATAACCCCTTGCGCGGGTTGGCGTACTGAGATATGCCGCAAACTGTGGCTGCAGATCGTATATCGGCAAATAAACCCGTAGCTCCGTCATCTCTCAGTCTCCCAGTATCGCTCGCCTGACTACGCGTCTGCCGTCAGAGCGAAATGTCCGCTCAAGTCCGCATGGGGTCGGGGAATTACATGTACTGCGACAACCTCGCCCACCTGATTTGCGGCCTCGGCACCGGCTTCTGTCGCAGCCTTAACCGCACCGACATCACCCTTGATGACGACAGACACCAGGCCGCCACCGACCTCGTTTTTGGAAACCAGTTCCACGTTGGCAGCCTTCACCATCGCATCAGCCGATGCCAGTGCGGGGACGTAGCCTCTCGTCTCGATCATTCCGATTGCCTGATTAGACATTATTTACCTCCTGGTATTCTGGGCCACTGGGCCCGTTGATGAATTAACGTTCTCAACTCTTTTCGTCAATTGAACCGATGATCAATGCGTCTATCGGCGCTTTGATTTTTGTGAAATATGCGGCGGCCACGGAACCCTGAGTAATGAGCACTGCCTCGCCTTCATTACAACCTAGGGGATCAAGCGCGATCAACGTGCCGCCGCCATCAAGCGAAACTTCCAGTAGTGCTCCGTTCGGCAGGGTGTCGATACGCCGCGACGACCATACTCGTCCTGTTACTCGACCACGAATCATTGCTTTAACCTCTCTATCTTCTTGCCTGTGCGTCTGATGACGTCATTTGCAAGCGGCGTCAATTGAACGCCTTTGGAAATTCGGACTGTTCCAACCTCTTCCGGAAACTTCATTGCCTGCTTCTCGGTAATCACGCCTTTATCAATCTGAATCACGGTAGAACCAACTGCCGCCGGCAAAGCATTCTGATGCCCTGGCGCTGATGCCCTCTCTCTTGTCTCGAGACGGAAAACATGGCGGCCGGAGTCGATGGCTGCACGGCCGTCGGCATCAGCGCTGATCGCAAGAATCCTTCTCGCGAAACGAGCAAGATCCTGGTCTGTGTTGATTGCCACCGTTTCCTCTTTAACCCGCTCCGATGGGTGATTAGGTTCACCCTTGTCCCGGCGGATTTTGTGTAGTTCTTCACGTAACAGTTCCCGAATCGTCTGCCTCAATGCTTCGCTCATGGCCTCAAACCGCCCCCGCATTGCGAAGGCTGCTTTCGGCGGCGTCACGCGCATTGCGGATCTCGGCCTCATCGCCTGCCAAGTAAACCCGTCCATTTGCACCAATCATTCGGTAATCCACGACTTTTATGTTGGATTCTTTCTCTGCTTCGTTACATGCCAGAATTGCATAAGAGGCAGACTGACACTCCAGCAGGTAAAGCGAGTCACCGCCTAGAATCATGGACCCGAGCTTATTTCTATTGATCAGAAACGCATGCTGATGATCGACGCGGGTCACCACCTTCGAACCAAGAATCTGGGGCACGCTGGCGTCTTCCTCGCGAGCACCGATGGCGTCCAATACAGCTTGCGCCCCGACTTTGACTTCAGCCGTCGCACTGGAGTGGAACTCGAGATAGCCAAACTGGCGCTCTACGACCAGCAACCCTACAGATACGTTCGCACCTTTTAGTGCCACATCCGTCAGCCCTTCGATATCCAGCCCCGGGGCAACTTCAATAATCTGTGCTGCCATGTTGCGTCTGGGCAATACTCCTCTCATCCACGAGGCAACATACGCCAGCGTTTGTGGTTGCAGCTGGTCGAGAAAAATAAAGGATCTCAGGTCAGACATGGCTTTCTCAGTGGCGAAGGATGGAACGCAGCTCTTCAGCTATCATTTTTCGAAGCTCTTCCCGACTGGGATCCGTCGAACCTTCAGTTGGAGCGCGGCTTGAAAGTGGCTTGAATGCGGATCCGCTGGAGCCGGGAACACCGTCGGCCGGTGCCGTTGGCAAAGGTCCCGCCAAATGAACGGACACGCTGTCATAACTGCCAAATGCCTCATCTGGACTAGAGTTATAGGCTAGTCGGGTCCAGTGCACGAGATGCTGAGGACCGATATTCTCTCCGATGGAACTGCGACCAAAATAACCCGTGCCGATGGTAAAGGTCGGCGCCAGGGCAGTTGCGAAACCGGCCGCGCCCTGAGTGCAGGGAGCGTTCACAACAACCCGATAAGCCTCCACTGCGCCTGCAAAATCCATAGCCGCTGTTTCATCGCTCGTGTGAATCGCAGCCGAATGCCCCGCGCCAGCGATACGCAATACGGCCCTCGCCTGCGAGATTGCCTGGCTACGGGTTCGCACCACGTGGTACGCCAATACAGGGCACAGCTTCTCACGTGAAAGTGGCTCTTCAACACCGATCTGGCCGATCGGTGCAACCAGTACCTTGATATTTTCAGGCACACGAATGCCGCATTCTTTTGCGATCCAGACTGCGTCCCGACCTACAGTTTCGACGTTGAATCCTCTGTCATGAAACAGATAGCGGCGCAGGCGCTCGACATCGTCAGCATCACATATATAGGCCCCGTTCTGTCTCAGCGCCTGACACAACCGCTTATCGATCGACTCGAGCGCAATCAGAACGCTCTCGTTGGTGCACAACACCGAGTTATCAAACGATTTTGACTCGATGATTCTCTTGGCCGCCTTGTCGATATCCGCCGTGTCATCAACCAGGGCTGGCGCGTTTCCGGGGCCAACGCCGATGGCCGGGTTGGAGGACGAGTATGCCGAGCGCACCATAGCGTTACCGCCGGTGGCAAGCGTGACCGATGTCTTTTTCGATCGCATGAATTCTTCTACCAAAGGGATCGTTGGATGCTCAATGATCTGGATTACCCCATCCGGTGCTCCCGCCTCCTGTGCCGCTTTGGAAAGAAGGTGCGCCGCATCCACGCTGCATTCACGGGCTGCGGGATGTGGACTAATCACGATCGCATTTCTTGTCATCAATGCAATCAGGACCTTGTAGTTGATGGTGGCGATCGGGTTGGTGGATGGCGTCAGTGCCAAGATCACCCCAGCAGGCCGGGGAATCTCAACCATCTTGCGGGACTCATCAATCCGGGGGTTAACAAAGTCCTGGTCTCGATAAAAATCGACCAACGGATGCGCGGTCAACTCGTTCTTGATTTTCTTGTGCGCCGCGACACCGAATCCGGTTTCCTCTACTGCCCAGTCAGCATAGCGGCCCGCGCTGTCATGAGCTGCCTTCGCGACAGCATCCACAATGGACATTGTCAGTGTTTGATCAAACCGGCGAAAAACCTCCGCCGCCCAGCGTGCCCGTTCGAGGACGATATCAGCTTGTCCAGCGAGTGCGGCAGGTGTATCAGCGATATCGACTAAGGTTCTGACTTGCGGTTCCATGGTCATGCGCTCTTGCGGTAGGTATGGTGAGATGCGCCCATCACTTCATCACGGGCGAGTCCGACTGCGATCTCTACCCGACGCAGAACCTCTTCGCAGTCGGCCTGTGTCATGAGTAATCCCGGCTTGAACTGCAACACCCGCGGATCCAGAGTAGAGAAGATCGCCCAGACTCCGTTGTCATAGAGATGTTTCATCACCG
>JBMUHF010000299.1:0-2559 GCA_050302555.1 Arenicellales bacterium
CTCCGGGGGCTGTACTTTCGAAGGCACAGCAACCGAAGGACGTTGCCGTGATCGGTGCAGGCCCCGCCGGGCTCGAGTGTGCCCGCATCGCGGCCGAGCGCGGGCACCGGGTCACCGTGTTTGAGGCTGCGAACCGGGCGGGCGGGCAACTTGCACTCTGGGCCAGTGCACCGTCCACCAAGGAACTCGGGCGGGTAATTGACTGGCGGCTGGATGAACTTGATCGACTTGGCGTATCCATTGACTTCAACCGAATCATGGAGCGACAGGATATTCTGAATCTCGGTGCAGATACGGTCGTCATCGCCACCGGGGCCATGGATTCCTGCAGAGACTTTGCGGGCACAGTGGGTATCGAAGTGATCTCACCTCACGAACTGTTGGGCGGTCTTCCTTTGACAGCCAGCCGCGCGTTGGTTCTTAACGAGGGCCGCGGTCAAGCAGGACTTGCCGCAGCGGAAGCGCTCTTGCATCAGGACATCGCAACCGAGATCGTCACTTCAGATATCGCTGTGGCGGCTGATATTGACCCTACCAACCGGTCCGCATGGTACGAACGGCTCGGCAAGAAGAACTGCCTCTTCACCGCCGCCCACATTGTCGATTCGGTAGACACGCAAACGGTAATCTTACGCAACGTTTTTGACGACCGGCTCAGCACCCGCGAGGGAATCGATCTTATTGTGGACTGGCCCGGATGCCAGGCCAACGACGCACTGATTAACGACTGGGAGCAGCACTCATTAGAGGTGGTATCAATCGGTGACTGCCGTGCACCCCGCACCGTCGAAGTCGCCATCAGCGAGGCCGCAGCGGCTGCCAAGGCGCTCTAGGACCGGATCATCAGTTTCGGTTTACCGCCCTAATGACATTTCAGCCGCCACTCGGCTTCGGGGAGTAAAAGAGTAAAACCACAGCACCCGCTTGGCTACCTGCTGTGTGCAGCGCGCCCGGAGCGCGAACGATAAAATCACCTGGGCCGTAGACGTGGTCCTGATCATAGAACGAGCCTTCCAGTACATAAATCTGTTCGTACTCGTTGTGGCCGTGCATTTCAGAAAATGCCCCGGCATCGACCTTCATCAACCAGGTCCGGATACCCTGACTCTCATCTTCTATCAGTGGCTTCACCCAAAAGCCCGGAGCATCACACTCCTGCCAGGGCATCTCTTGGGATCTCAGCATCAACGACTCAGAAACCGGCAACTTGAGCACGGCCGTTTTGTCGGCCGCTTTAAACATTTCACTCATTTTTTATCCTCCACCACGCCTTTATCGCCCGATCGCGAAAACGATTCTGGAAAGCCAAGAGCATAGATTCAAGCATAGACCTCGCTTTCAAGTAGATGCAAGCAGGGGCTCTTTGCCCGAATAGGCTTTGAAGTTAGACTCACTTGATGGAAAAAAGCCTTACTGTTCACTGGCAGACACTTATCGACGCCGTCTCGGGTTACGGTCTTGAACTCATCGCGGCGCTTGTTGTCCTGGTTTTCGGCTGGTGGCTTGCCAGCCGGGTACAAAAACTTATCCTTCGTGCGCTGGATCGCCTGCCGCGGATGGATGCCACCCTCAAGCCCTTTCTTTCATCGCTCGCGCGCTACGCCATTATTGCGATCACACTGGTCGCCGTGCTGGCGCGCCTTGGCGTACAGACCACATCGATCATCGCTGTGCTCGGTGCGGCGGGTCTCGCTATCGGTCTTGCCCTGCAGGGCACATTACAGAATATCGCCGCCGGCATCATGCTACTGCTTCTTCGACCCTTCAAGGTCGGAGACTATATCGACGCCGGCGGAATCTCGGGCACAGTGGACGAAATAGGGCTGTTCACCACTGATATGACAACTTTTGACGGGGTCTATCAGTCTGTACCAAACAGTTCTTTATGGAATACCTCGATCCTCAACTACAGTCGCCTGCCCACCCGACGAATGGATGTGCCCGTGGGCATCGCCTATGAAGACGATGTGGAACGTGCCATGGCGCTGCTGCTTGACCATCTGAAACAGGACAGTCGAATTCTCAGCGATCCTGCACCCCAGGTACTGGTTACCAACCTTGGCGCCTCTTCAGTAGATCTCAGTCTGCGCTGCTGGTCGGAAAGCGGCAATTTCTGGACGCTAAAATTTGAACTGAACAAAAATGCCAAACTCTGGCTGGATGCCGCGGGAATATCCATCCCCTTCCCCCAACGCGATGTGCATCTGATCTCCACATCAGAGGCCGGCAGCGCAAACCCAACAGAAAGTTGACTATTTACGGGCGATACTAGAGCGCGTCCTGATCGGTCTCGCCGGTGCGGATACGCAGGATGCGTTCAACGTCGTAAACAAAAATCTTGCCGTCACCGATCTTCTCGGTTCGCGCAGCACCGACAATGGCATCGATGACCTGATCCAGGATAGCCGAGTCAACCGCCACCTCGAGCTTGACCTTGGGCACGAAATCCACCACATACTCGGCACCCCGATACAGTTCAGTATGGCCTTTTTGTCGACCAAAGCCTTTGACCTCTGTAACAGTCATGCCCTTTATGCCGACCTCTGCCAGCGCATCACG
>JBMUHF010000300.1:0-7677 GCA_050302555.1 Arenicellales bacterium
TACGCCATCAGTGATGCGGGCGTAGCTCCTGCTGCCGGCAATGTGCCCACGAAAAATCCGAGTGCTGAGCCTAGCGAAGTTGTCGGCAGATACTTCTTAATTTGTCCGAGGTTCTCCTTAAACTCGGCCAAGGTGGTCTTGACGTTTTCTATCTTAACCTTGCCGCCAGTCTTCTCGAGCGTCCACAACATCTCTCCGATACCGTAGATACCGATCGCTAGCACCAGAAACCCAATACCCCGCTGGAACTCAACCATATCGAAGAAAATGAGGCGCGGCTGGCCGGAGATAATGTCGAACCCGACCGCCGCCATCACAAGGCCCAGAAGAATTGAAAAGATGGTCTTCGGAATATCGTCACCACCCAACCCGATGAAGGTCGCAAAAGCCAGCACCATCAAAGCAAACTCTTCCTGCGATCCGAACTTCAATGCGAGTTCCGCGAGCGGCGGTGCGAACATGGTGAACAGGACGATGGAAATGGTTCCGCCGATGAACGAGGCAACAGCCGCGGCCATCAATGCTTGATTCGCCAGTCCCTTTTGCGCCATCGGCCGGCCGTCGAAGACGGTGGCCACCGCCGTTGAGGCGCCGGGAATTCCCAGAGTAATGGAACTGATTGCGCCTCCGTACATGGCGCCGTAATAAAGCGCTGCGAGGAATATTATCGCGGCGGTCGGCGGAACAAGGAATGTCACCGGCAGCAAAATCGCCACACCGTTTACCGAACCCAAACCTGGCATCGCGCCGATGAAGAGCCCCGCCATACATCCCGCAATGATCATGCCGAAATTCAAAGGCTCAAAGGCCTGCAGCAGTCCGGCGCCTAATAGGCTAGCAATTTCCCCCATTTTTTCCTCTAACCCTTACCGTTACTTACATCAGGTATTCCCAGCGGAAATTATCTATCCACAGGAATCCGTCTTCAAAGATAGGTAGGCCCTTGGGCAGGTATTTCGTCAACTGCCACTCGAAAAGAAAATAGATAAAGATAACCGCACCGATGACTGTCACCAGAGTCATGCGCCAGGAATGCTTACCTATGACCCTCATATAGAAGCCCAAGAACAAAGCGATCGCGATGTAGGTGCCAACGATGGTGACCAAAAAGATCATCGCCGTCAGCGCGACAAATGAAATCGCCACGAGGGCAAAAGGATCGGAGTCGATGTAGGGAGCTTCGTTGCGGCTTTCCGCTGTGGTCTTGCGAAACCAACGCACCACGGTCCACACCGACGTCAACGCCATGCCCAGACTCAGCCAGAAAGGCCAGACACCGGCCCCAGGCCCGCGTCCGTCCACCCAGCCGATAGTGAGTCCGTCGGTGTAAACGGTCCACATCAGAACCAAAGAAAAAACGAGCAATCCAATGCCCGCCAGCAGTTCCGCTGTACGCGTCGACATGAGCTCCCCCGCCCTATCTTCTGATCGCTAAAACAGCCGCGCTGACCGCCACGAACGAGCGATCAGCGCGGTGCTTGCGACTGCTTTATATCTACGAAACAGCCGGGCCAGCTTGTGCTGGCCCGGAGTACAGATCAGTTTATTCGCCAGTGATGGCGGAAGCACCAACCTGCTCGATCAGCTTCTGGTGCGCAACATACTGGTTGGCATGGAAGGTTCCGAGCGCTTCGTTTTTAATCATCTCATCACAGGTCAGGCCATCGCTTATACAGAAGTCCTGCCACTCTTTGCTGTCGAACAGCTGCTGGAAGAGATCGGTATAGAACGCAATTGCATCGGCGGACATTCCTGGAGGGCCGTTCACAGAACGCTGCATGTAGTACTCGATGTTGACACCAAGTTCTTTCGCCGTCGGGACGTCCGGGAAGGCAGGCATACGGTCACCCGTGAACTGAACCAGCGGCTTGGAGCTGCCGGCCTGATAGAAGGCCATCTGTTCTGACGGGTTGTTGACAGTTGAGTCAATCTGCTTTCCGATCAGGTTCTTGGCCACGGTGCCGCCGCCGGGGAACGGAATGTAGGTGACCTCGTAGCCAAACTGCGCTTCCATCATCGCGGTCAAGACGCTGTCTTCCTGGCCCGAGCCCGTGCCGCCGACTTTCCAGTCGAGGCCTTTGGCTTTCACGGCAGCAACGTAGCTGTCGAGATCAGTAATGTCAGCGCGGTCGGTGTGGACCCACAGCAGGAAGGTATCCATCGCCATCAGGCCGATCGGCGTGAACGCGGTTGGATCGACACCCAGGTCAGGCTGAATGATCGGCGTGGTGTAGAAGCTGTTCAGCGTCATCATCACGGTGTGATCGTCGCCAGCCTTGTCCTGCATGTAGCGCAGTGCTTCAGCACCTGAACCACCGGGCTTGTTGATTGGAATGAACGGACGTGAGCTCAGTCCTTTCTTTTCGATCAAGCCCTGTAGTAAACGAGCGATCTGGTCAGCGCCACCACCGGCACCAGCCATGATGATGAACTCAACCGGCTTCTTTGGCTGCCAGGCCTGCACAGGCCCCGCCACCAAAACAGCCACCGCACTTGCCATCGCAAGCACGGGGAAAATCAGTTTACGTTTTAGCATTATTGTTTCCTCTCTCTCCCGTTTGGGTGATTGGTTGAAATTCGACCTCCAAGCCAAATCCTTCGACTCAAGAGGTGGGGACGGACGTTACCGCAACGGTCTGGGTCAGACCAATAGACATTTCTCTTTGATATCATCAGTATTTCTTATTATTTGTGGAATTTTTCCCACTGGATTTAATGTATTACCCCGTCGTCTCTATGGGCACAATCTCAACAGGTTGAAGGTTTTAATATATTTTTTAAAGACTTATCAATAAAACCACGGCGTTCAAGACGCAATACCCGTCCCTTCAGCGGCACGGCTCCCAGAGGAAACGGTTTTAGGCTATCCACTCGCTGACGGGCGCCTTCGCCTGTTCCAATGGCTGACTGATGATATCCACCAGTGCCGGACCGGGAGCTTCAAGCGCCTGGGCAAGTGTTGTCGAAAGTGTCTGTGGATCGTCTGCGGTCCAACTTTGGATGCCATAGGCTCGGGCGACTGCGGCGTGATCGGTCGCACTAAAATCAACCGAAAAATAGCGTTCGCCAAATCCAGCGCGCTGGCCCGCCTTGATCCAGCCAAAACTGCTGTTGGAAAAGACCAAGCACTTTACCGGGAGCCCGAGACGCGCCAGGGTCTCAAGTTCTCCAACCGACATACCAAAACTGCCATCACCCATCGCACAAATGACGGTCTGAGCGGGAGCCGCGAACTGGGCCCCCATAGCGGCAGCCAGCGCATAACCTAAAGCGCCATGGGCTCGGTTACTGAACATACGCCGGCCTGGCTGGGTCTGTTGGTAGTAGGCCGAAAAATACGGGCACGGTGTGCCCGGGTCCGCCACGACGATTCCATCTCCCGGCATCAGGGCGTTAAGCGCCGCCACAACGCGCTCAGGCCGGATCGGGTAACCGTTGTTTTGAGACAGCAGCTCGAACTCGGCAAACTTACGCTTTCGGGCATCGGCAACAATCTGCTCGCCATTGCCGTCCGCTTGCTGCTCTTCCACCTCTGCAACCTCGTTAAGCGCCGCCAGCGCAAGGCCCACATCAGACACCATGGCGACCTCGGTCGGGTAAGTCGCCGAAATTACCATTGGGTCGCAGTCAATCTGGATGACTTTGACGCCCGGTGCGGGTGACCGCCAGCGCTCAGTGGTCACTGACCCGGCACGACACCCAATAAAGATCACGAGATCTGCCGCGTCGACCACAGCACGTGTAGCTGGCGTCCCGCCATTGCTGCCAATCACACCCAGAGCCAGGGGATGATCATCAGCCAGCGCGCCTTTACCGCTAACGGTTGTCGCAACCGCAAGGTTAAACCGCTCTGCCATCTGAGCGAGACTCTTTTCAGCACGGCAACTGACCACAGCACCGCCGCATATCGCCAAAGGGCGTCTTGCCCCGGCCAGCAACTCCATCGCCTTTTCAACGGCGCTCGGATCAGGTCCTGCTGGCCATGCGGGAAAGCGTCCAAATTCTGGCTGGGCCCAGATATCCCCGGGCGCTATCTCAGCCCTTTGCATATCGATCGGAAACCCCAGGTGTGCCGCACCAGGCCGACCAGTAGTAGCGGCCCTGAAGGCTGCACGCACCAGCGGCGCCAAGCGATCAGGGTGATCGATCACCGCATTGAACTGTGTCAATGGTGCAAACAGGCGTTCCTGGCTGAGTTCGGTCAGCGGGTAATGTCCACGAGAGGTAACCGAAACGTCCGATGTGATGGAAACCACCGCGACCGAAGACTCGTTGGCCTCGACCACACCCGGCAGAATATAGGTAGCACCGCCGCCGCTTGGCCCTTCACACACTCCCACCCGGCCGCTGACCCGGGCATAGCCATCGGCCATGTAGGCCGCTGCACGTTCATCGCGGGTCAGAACATGAGTAATGCCATGATCGAGACGATGAAAGGCGTCATAAAACGGAAGCGTGGTGTCGCCACACAGGCCAAAGACATATTCAACCTGATGTGCCTGTAGCATTCTCACCATTGCCTCGGCACCGCTTAGGGCAGTATCAGGTTGGGATGTTTGTGCGCTCATTACAACTCCATGACCGGCCTTATCCGGTGATTACAATAACCTAGCACTCTAAACCAGGATACCACCCACCACTACGCCAGATACCGGGAGTAATCATTATGAACCACCGTCCAGTGACCTCTGCGCAAGGGGGGAAAACGGTCTACGGCTCAACCGTGGGAATGCTGATGCTTGACACTGTCTTCCCACGGATTCCGGGAGATTTTGGCAACGCAGTAACCTGGCCCTTTCCTGTGCTGTATCGCGTTGTTCGCGGGGCTTCGCCGGACCGAGTCGTTCGTCATCGCGCCGAAGGTCTGCTTGATGCCTTTATTGATACCGGCAAAGCCCTGGTCGCAGATGGGGCCGATGGCCTGAGTACAACCTGTGGTTTTCTGTCATTGTTTCAGGAGGAGTTGACCCGGGCAGTGAACGTTCCGGTGGCAAGTTCCTCGCTGATGCAGGTGCCATTGGTACAAAAATTGCTACCCCCTGATCAGCAGGTGGGGGTGATCACTATTTCTCGTGAAAGTCTCACCGCGGAACACCTGCTTGCAGCCGGGGCGCCCCAAGATACCCCCATGGTGGGTACCGAGAACGGAAGAGAGTTCACTCGTGTGATTCTCGAGGATGAAAAAAAGATGGATGTAGATGCCTGCCGCCAGGACCTGCTCGATGCAGGGGCGGAACTGGTTCGAGAGCATCCACAGGTCGGCGCGATTGTGCTGGAATGCACTAACATGGGTCCGCACGCCGCGGATCTTCGTCAGTTACTCGGCTTGCCGGTATTCAGCATTATTACTTTCGTCAGCTGGTTTCAGTCTGGCCTGCTGCCGCGACGCTTCAGCGGCATCACCGACGACCCACGCTGAACGCTAGAGTGCCTGGATAACGCTTTCTTTACTGCATCCCGCACATACCCATTGCGCCACCCTTAGGCGTCAAATCCCTGCGGCAGTATTCAGCGAGGCTCAGGCCGCGATCCACTCACCCCGCCATCGCCCTGCTTCCCACAAGAAGCGGGCACGCCGATGGCCTTCAACCCTCAAGAACAGCCAGTCAAACTGGTCGATCTCACAGGCCAGCACCACGAAGTGTTCCTCGCCCGTTGCACGGTCCACCGGGGCATTGATATCCAGGTCTGCTTCCGTACAGGTCTCGCCGGGCGCAAGCGGTGTACGGTAACACTGGGCGCTGCGCCAGGCGCCGTCTTGCCAGCGCTGTCTCGCGAGTTCATCGCCCTGATGCGTCCAGGCATTGCCGTAAGCACGCAGTTGAATCTTGGCGTCTCGATCATAAAAGTGCCAGGAAAACCTGGAGTCTTCGGTAAGCTGAATGACTTTGGGTGAACGGCTATCGGTGTGACAACTAAGGATCCGCGTGTCGGGGTCTGCAGAGCGCAGCACTACCGTGCGCAACTGCGCAATGCCCTCACCCACATTGGCAAGGGTCGGCGTATGCCAGGCATGGTGCCGATCGTGTGCCGCCGTGGCGAGAGACAGCCACTGATCACTTGCGATCTGATCCAGATTGGAAATCTCAGGTGTAACGGGGTGCGTCA
Source organism: Arenicellales bacterium (assembly GCA_050302555.1). Taxonomy (GTDB): domain Bacteria; phylum Pseudomonadota; class Gammaproteobacteria; order Arenicellales; family UBA868; genus UBA868. The sequence continues at coordinate 6,109 of JBMUHF010000300.1, forward strand.
TGTCGAGACAGACTCTGCAAAGAACTGACTGTTAATGTAGCACTGCGCCGGTGCCCCGGCATTGACACCCCGACAGCAACGTCTGATCCATAATGCCGCAGCAACAAGCTGCAAGCCCTGGCCAAGCCACCATGTCCAAACACGATCTACCCCAGAAGATCTGCCCATCGTGCCACCGACCGTTTCGCTGGCGAAAAAAATGGCAACGCTGCTGGGATGAAGTACGCTTTTGCTCCAAACGATGCAAGCGCGAGTCGCCATGAACGAAAAGCCTTCTGCACTCATTCGCACACTGACCTTTGCCGGCGTGATCCCCTTTGTCATGGCGCCGATGATGAAGGTCGGTTGGATTGCACTGCCCGGTATCGCACCCGACACTTGGCTATGGGGTTATGCCGTCGTCATCGGCGCCTTTATGGCCGGAGCGCAGTGGGGCAGTGCACTTTCGCGTCCCGATGCAGCGTCACTTACGGGGAGCAACCTTTTTGCGCTGGCCGTTTTTGCCCTGGCACTGTGGGGTCGTACCCCAGCGGGCGTACTGGCACTTGCAGTGCTATTCGCCGCCCAGTTGCTGCTCGATCACCGCCAGCACAGGCTCGGGCTGATCAGCGCTGGCTACTGGCAGCTTCGCTGCACGATCACGCCGTTGGTGTGCACCGCGCTGGTGATTTACGCGTGGGTCGCGAGCTGAACCCAAGATACGATCTAATTGCCAAGTGTTTCTCTGGCGCGGCGAACCTCCGACATGAAACTGTGCAACTTGACCTCGTCGAGTTGGTCATTCGTGCGCACCCCGGTGCAAAGATCCACGCCATAGGGACGAACCTGGGTAATTGCCTCGTAGACGTTGGTACTTTTCAAGCCCCCTGCGAGATAAACCGGCAACTCCGTCTGCGCAACAAAACGAGCGCTGATGCTCCAATCGTGTGTGTTGCCGGTACCGCCGAACTGGGGGGTTGCCCCCGAGGTGCGTCCTGAATCCAAAAGAAAGGCGTGCACAAAGGGCGTGTACCGCGTGGCAAGTGTCAGCGCGCCTTCGTCTTCAATATGGATGACCTGTACCCGGCGCACCTGTGGCACTGCCTCAATGAGCGCTGGATATTCTTCGGGATCAATATGCCGGACGATCTGGACCGTGCTTGCCGGGCAGACCGCAAGTTCGTTCGCAATATCTGCCGCACGTTCACCGCTGGTCAGTAAAAAGGTATCCAGGCCAGTGGGCGCTTCCCGGGCAATCTTGGCAGCCGCCTGTGCACCAATGACACCGGGGCCAGATGGCATATCGCCTACCAGTCCGACGGCGCTCGCCCCCAATCGGGCAGCAAGGCGGGCTTCGTCGATCGACGCCATGCAGCATACTTTTACATGTGCCTGAAGGTCGGTCATTGGTGTGCAGTCCCGGCCAGCACCCCCGGAAGCACTTCGTTGAGATCGCCCAACAGTACTGCGTCGGCTATGTCATCCATTGCGGTAGGTTCTCCATTGACAATCACAATCCTGGCGCCGGACTCTTTTGCAATCGGCACCAGTCCCGCCACGGGGTACACGGACAGCGTCGAACCCCCAGCC
>JBMUHF010000301.1:0-2728 GCA_050302555.1 Arenicellales bacterium
CGACCAGTGGCGTACCCCCACGAGGCGTGAGATTGCGGATCGCCTTGTAGATGAGCGTTCGGTTGGTATCAAGATCGACGACCGGCTGATCGAGTTCACCGCCGAAGTTGTAGCGGCTAAATGAGCCCACACCGACCCGGACATTGCTCAGAGAATCCAGCAGCGCGACCGCTGCATCCTGCGCCTGCTGCATTGGCCTTTTGGGCTGACCCGATCGGCGCCAACCCATTGAACCCGAATCATCAACCACAATGAGGATGTTGGGCGCACTGGCCGCCGAAGTCAGAATTGGTGACTGGGCCAGTGGGCCCGGATCAGCCAGCGCCGTAATCGCGCCAGAAAAAAGAAGGCATACCGCTGCCGCCCACGCTCTGAAACAGTTTCTCCCTCTCGACATCATTTACTCAGGCAGTAGCGGCGGCATCGCCGCCGGGGGTGGGGCTTCAACAGGGTCCGCGATCTCGAGAAAACGCTGTCGGTGCTCTGTAATCGCCGCATCGATTTGCGCAAGCGTCAAGGTGAAGTCTTCAGAGATGGCGCGCCACTGTTCCAGTTCGTCAACCCCGGCCGGCATCGCTGTGGCCTGGAAGCGTTCTTGCTCCTGAAGAATCTCATACCGAAGACTTTCAAGGCCCTGGATGACGCGCAGCAGCGATTCGCTTTCGCTTTGATCGGCTTGCCCCTGAATCGGCGGTGCCAGAGCCGCAAACAGTAAAATCAGCATCAGTGGCCTGAGGTATCCGCTGACCCCGGGGCGCACACGCGAAGCAATGCCAGAGCGCATGCTAGAACCAGCCGTGCCGGGGTAACCAGTCGGGTGAAGAGGCATCTTCTGCCTTGGTGCAACCTTTCATATCGTTTTTCAGAAACTGGTAGGCGCTACGCATATCGATCCGGTTGCGGCTCACCCCACTGCGCTCTATCGGCTCCCCCGAACACGCAAGCGCTGTCTGCAGCTGGGCTACCGACGCGTTGGGGTCATAACTTCTTAAAAGGGCAAATGCACCTGCGACATGGGGAGCGGCCATCGAGGTACCGCTCATCCGCCGGTACGACCGGGCCGGCACACCGGCTGTAATCGCCTCACCCGGTGCCAGCAGATCAATCAGTGGGGAATGGTTGGAAAAAGAAGACAGGCCATCGGCTTTGGTTGAACTGCCTACCGCAACTGCGTTACTGATGCAGGCGGGATAACTGATGTAGCCGTTCATGCCGCTGTTGCCCGCCGCAATCACGACCGCAATACCGGCATTGGTCAGGCGGTTGATGATCGAGGCGATCGCGGGTGCACTGCTGTCACAGACTGAACTGTAGTAGCCCCCACCCAGGCTCATATTGACGGCTGCGATATCGAAGGTATTGCGCAGGCTGTAGACATACTCAAGGCCGCGCACCTGATCAGACCCGTAGGACATGACACATGGAGCATAACCACCACACCAGTAATGGCTGGTGAACTTTGAAAAGACCTGCACCCGTATGATGCCGGCATCCCGGGCCACGCCCCGCAGTGAACCATCATCGCCCGCAGCGATGGTCGCCACATGGGTGCCATGATCACAGCCGCCGACGGTGGTGGGGCAATTGCTCCCTGCCGAAAGGCCCGTGCGCGAAGAAGCCTTGCCGGTACAGAGTGACTCCGACGGGTAATACCAGTAATTCGAAGAAAAGCACCCGCCCGCCACGATACGGCCCTTGAGCATCCTCTCGTGATTGGTGCCGGTATCCAGAACCGCAATCGCCTGCCCCTTGCCGCGCAGCGTGGGTGTCATATTCCACACTTGGTCTGCCTGAATCACATCAGTGCTGTCCTTGAGCATCGGTTGAGCGACCGAATCCTCCTGCACGCTGACCACCGCGGGGTCCAGCAAGACCCGGCGCAGCTGGCTTCGGTCCACCTCAAGGGTCATGAAGGGGATATCACGAAACTGCCAGAGCACGCCGGATTTTTCTGCGGCTTCATAAACACGCCGGGCAATACTGCGCTGCACCTTTGCCATATCCTGCGCCTGCGCTTTGACATCGCTTGCCGATAATTCGTGCGGCGCCACCATATCAAAATCAATGCCTACAAGAACCCGGATGGTTTTACCCTCTTCGACAAGCTCCAGAAGCATGCGGCCGGGCCTGTCTTCATCGGGGCTGGGCGCCATCCGGGTGTAGACCGCGATCGGGATACGCTTGGCTCCGGGTGCCAGTTCATCAGCTGCAGTCGGCTGCACCCCCGTCAGTACGAGGGCCAGAAAATACGCAAGATAGCGTCCTGAAAAAAGAAAATGTGTTCTCATACCCGGTTCTGATTTTCCACGAACACCCCCTGTGCTCTGGAAGAATTTTGGTCAATATGCATGATGAAAGTCACGACAAATGTGACAGGGATCACATTCCCCGGCAAGTCGAGGCTCAGGGCTTAAACCTTAAGCATCTTTTCCCAGGGCGGCGGATCACCGAGGTGATCCACCAAAAAATCCACAAACTGGCGCACCCGGGGGGGCAGATACTGACTGTGTGGATAAAGCGCAGTGATTGGGTATGAGGCCGGCGGGAACTCCGGTAAAACCTCGATGAGTCTGCCTTCTTTTATATAGGGCGCAACCTCCCAAACATCTTTCATCGCGATCCCCTGACCTGAAAGACACCATTGGGTCAGAATCTCCGAGTTGTCAGAATCCATCGTTCCCGAAAGGCTCAAGGTCTCATGACGACCCGAGGGATGCACCAGCGTCCA
>JBMUHF010000302.1:0-7728 GCA_050302555.1 Arenicellales bacterium
CCAAGATAGGCCTGTGGTTGCGGCTTGTAGGCGCGTGCCACTTCGGCCCCAAGAATGACGTCCCAGGGCAACTGTCCGCGCTTGGCCATATTCACCATCAACGCAATATTTCCGTTCGAAAGGGTTCCGATGACATAGCCCGTCTTCAGCCGCTGAAGACCCACGACCACGTCAGGCCAGGGATCAAGACGGTGCCACGCCAAATTAAGATAGGCTGTTTCTGATTCGCTGAGATGATCGACCGAGAATTCCTCAAGCACCTGATCCAGGTTTTTTCGATGTAGTTCATCCAGAGGCACAAAATCAATCTCACCGGAACGGACCCGCGACATGGCCGGCTGGTAGAGCGCCCGCCACCTATCCGCAAAGGTATCACTGTCGATAGAGACTCTGTGGTCCGCGAGTGCCGCCTGGACTTCTCTCGCGATCGAAGCACGCCAGTCAACCACCGTGCCGAAGACATCGAACAACACGGCACGAAGTGGAACTTGTTCAGAAATCGACTGGGTCATTGTCTCTGATTTGTCTCTAGCATTTACCTGGTGTAACGTAACAATATTCCTTTTTGAGTGACTGCCTGTCTCTTGCCGGGTTCAGACTAGTCAATCGCGAACATAATGTCCACAAACAAGCCAACTGGGGTCGACACCTACAACGCGACCATAGAGCGAATCGAATCTGTCGCCGACGGGCTTTCGATTTTCTTTATCCGGCCGGATACCTCGATCCCGGGTCGACGGCCGGGGCACTACGTCAGCATCGGCCTCGTGGGGCCGGACGGCAAGAAACTGGTTCGCCGTCCGTACTCCCTGTCGCAGTCCTTGGGCTCAGGGGCCGATCCGGATCTGCTGGAATTGCTGGTCATCCGGGTGCCCGAGGGAGACCTGACACCTCTTCTGTTTGATCAAGGTGAAGGAAGCCGACTCTTCGTCAGACCAAAGATGGTAGGCACTTACCTGCTGCCAGAACTCCGTCCTGACATGACTATGATCCTGGCATCGACCGGTACCGGTGTCGCGCCACATATGACCATGCTGGAGACCTGCATGAAGACCTGCAGGCAGGTCGTCATGATGGAGTGTGTGCGCTATGGCGCCGAACTCGCGTATGCCGGTCAGATCCGTGAATTCCAGAAAACACACTCCAATCTTGTCTACATTGCACTGATAACCCGCGAAGGGAGTCCAAAACGCTATATCCAGGACTATTTCCGGGACGGTATCCTCGAAAAGGAGCACAATGTCACGATTGCGCCGGAAAACACTCACGTATTCGCCTGTGGCAACCCGGCCATGATCGGAATCCCCAAAGAGGATCGGAAAACCGGGGAGTTATCTTACGAAACCCCCGGAGGTCTGGTTGAAATTCTGACCAGTCGGTACGGCCTCAGTATCCACAAAGCCCGGCAGCCTGGGCAGATTCATTTCGAAAAATACTGGTAGGGGCCCGACCAAGCCTCTCTAAGACCTCTTGCCAGGAAACCGCTCCGTTGCAACCCCAGTTATAAAAGTAAAGCCCTTAAAAGAATAAAGGCCCCTAATACGGCCAGCGAGCAGAAGAAGACCCGTTTAAACTGCTGAGCCGACAGATGTGCCTGAATGCGCTGACCCAGCGCCATACCAAGAAAACCCGCAACGATACCGATCAGCGCCAGTTGCATTACTGCTTCAGGAAACGCACTCTGCCAACCGAAGACCAAGGCGAGCGCCACATTGGCCATCAAGAGATAGATACCCATCGCCTGAAAGAGCGCACGGCGGTCGAGGTTGAGCGCCTGAAAATATATCGTCAATGGAAAAACCAGAACACCAGTCAGACCGGTGATCAGACCTGTGATCAGACCTGTAACTGCACCCGTGATCGGGGACAACCAAGTCTCGCGCTGGCCCGGTTCCGCTGGCTGCCATGCCATAAGGCCGGTAAGGCTATACGCAAGAATCACGCATCCCAGCAATACAGTAGGCCACTGGACATCGATTTGCATCAGAGCACTGGTCGCTGCCACCGTTGAGACAGCGCCGGATAGATACAGAGGCCACAACCGCTTCCACAGACTGGTGAATCTACCTCCACTCAGGGCCTGCCAGAAGTTGGTGACCATCGCAGGCAACACCATCATAGCAATAGCATCAACCAATCCGTAAAGCGGGGTCAGTAGGGTAATAGACACCAGCGGAAGACCAAATCCCACGATACCCTTGACGGTACCGGCTAACAGAAAGATCAAACCTGTAATAAGATAAACCTCGATCGATTCCATTGGTTTGGCTACAGTGTCGCGAAAGCGTCGATATTGTGTCGCGTTAGTGTGGGATTTCTCACTTTGGGATCCGGGCCTGCCATGCGGCGCAGTTGACCCAACTCAAACAAGATAAGTCTCTTTGTACTTACGGGTGCGATTGCATCAAACATCTTAACGCCTTTTTATGCTGATCAGAATTCTTGAGGTCATGATTCCGGTGATCGCTGTTGCCGGCCTGGGTTATCTCTACAGTCTGCGCTATCGGACCGACCTCGCGGCAATTAACGCCATCAGCGTCAATGTATTTCTGCCAGCGTTGGTATTCACCGTGATGTCGAGCCAGGATTTCGATCTCACCCGTTACCCCGGACTGGCAATAGCAGCCGCTGCCGTATTCTTTGGTTCGGGGCTGATTGCCTGGCCTATCGCAAATTTCCTCAAGTACGACGTCCGAACCTTTGTGCCCCCGATGATGTTCAATAACTGCGGTAATCTGGGCCTGCCGCTGGCGCTGCTGGCTTTTGGTGATTCCGGTCTGGCGCCGGCTATCGTGCTGCTCATCGTCACTAACCTGTTGTACTTTTCCTTTGGTATTTATATCGTCGACCAGCAGGTGCACTGGCGAAGCGTACTGCTTTCTCCGCCTATCCTAGCTTCGGCCGCCGGCCTCGTTGTAAGCCTTTGGGGTGTTCCCGTTCCCACGATGATCGCAACGCCTATCGCTATGCTCGGGGATGCGCTTATCCCAGTCATGCTATTTGCCCTGGGCATTCGCCTTGTAGATGTCAATCTGAATGACTGGAAAATCGGTCTAATCGCAGCGGTACTGTGTCCACTCACGGCACTGGTGGTAGCACTCGGAATCCAACCCCTGCTCCAATTGCCCGACGATCAGTTCCGACAGTTGCTGCTTTACTGCGCGCTGCCGCCCGCTGTTCTGGTTTATCTGGTAGCAGAACAGTATCAGCAGGAGCCCCAAAAGGTTGCCGCGATTGTGGGTTTTGGCAACATTGCAGCCATCATAATCGTCCCCGCCATACTGCCTTTTGTCCTGCCTGCCGTGTAGTAGATGCAGCGCCGACGTGGTGTCGCGCGGAGGCTGGCGGGAAAGTGATCCGCTGGCTAGACTCGCTCAAAAATCCATTCGACCTGACTAATACATGCAAGACTCTCAAGCTCCACAGCAAAAGCACGCTCGCGTGAAGTTAAGTGACAAAGTCTGGGACTTTTTCGTACTGCTGCTTTTAGGGGTTGTCTGGGGGCTTTCCTTTTCGCTGGCGCGGATGTCGACCGAAACGGGTTTGCATCCACTCACCATCAACTACTGGACCTGCCTCATCAGCGCCGTGATGCTGACCACCTACTGCATCATTGGCAGGCAACCGCTGCCGCTTCAGAGAAATTTCATCTTTCTCTATGTTATCTGCGGCATCCTCGGCTCTGTCATTCCAGGTACGTTGTACTTCTATGCCGCCTCTCACGTCAGTGCAGGCGTGCTGTCGATTACCATCGCAACCGTACCACTCGCCACATTTGTCGGTGCCGCACTTTTTAAAATTGAAAGGGCGTCGCTATTGCGTGTGATGGGCGTTTTCATAGGTATTTTTTCCATTATCCTGCTGGTCCTGCCGGATACCAGCATTCCCGATCCGTCTGCGGCTCTTTGGGTTCTGATCATGGTGGTCGCGGCCGCCTGCTACGCGATTGAAAACCTGGTGATTGCGGCGCGTATGCCGCCGAAAACGAATGTCTTTGTGATTGTGACCGGAATGATGGTGGCGGCCACTATCATGCTGACGCCGGTTATGTGGATAACAGACACGTTCGCCTGGATGTCGTGGCCGCTGGATAGATCAGGCTGGGCCATCGTATTAATGGCTGGGATCAACGCAACAGCCTATGGCGGTTTTTATTACCTCGTTGTGCGCGCAGGCCCGGTCTTTGCCAGTCAGACCGCCTATGTCGTGACGCTGGCTGGAGTGTTATGGGGGATAGTGATTTACAGGGAAACCCACTCGGCGTGGGTCTGGGCATCGCTCGTGGTTATGATTATCGCGCTTTCGCTGGTCCGGCCGCAGAAAACGCCTGATACCTCCTGAGACTTTCTACGGCAACCCACCCCGGAATATCGCCAGACCCCAGAGCCCAAGCATCACCACCCCGAAATAGAGCACCACCCCGATCGTCACGGCCCGGACCCGGCGCCATCGCTGACGCGTCTGAACCTTGCGCAGCCGAAAACTCTCCATCGGCGCGACCAGCGGAATAAAACCATCAGCCGGAGGTGTCGATTCATCCGCCGCCGAGCCGATGCGAATAAATACGCCGTCGGAAAGCTGATAGCAGGCGTCAAATTCAGCCAGCACCAGATGCAGTAAAGACTCCGGGAGGGCGGGCACAGCCGCCTTCAGCCGATGCGTCAACTGTTTTCGGTAGACCGACCAGTTGGGATGCACGCTGTCATAGAGACGGTCTGGTGCCTCCTCCAGCGCATGCTCCATCCAGTGTACAGCAGCTTTTACGTGAGCCTCGCTACGGTCGTTGCGTCGGCCGAAATAGACCGCAACCGCAATCACACCTACACCGATCCACACGGCATACTCAATCAGGGCAACGCCGATAGCAGCTAGGGTATCAGTCATTTATGAACAGATTCCTCGTTTGACTGTCACTACCCGGCGTCAAGACTTATTCTGAGTGCCTAGTGCCAATTGAGGTAAATCTTATTTGATCCGCTCGGTGATTTTCAGTGAACAGCATCCATCTTCCCCAGGCTGCCAGGTTTGAATCTTTAGTTCAAAACCTGCTTCATCCATAGTCCCAACATCCATCGCGGACGCGCAATAGAGTAACAGACTCAACTCTCGCTCGGTGACATCCGCGCTTTGCCACGCCTCTTTTAGAGGGCACTTACGCATCTTAAGTTCAAGAGTTTCGTCATCACATCGAACTTCCTGTGGGTGAAACATTACACCACCGTCAGGTACATAGGCGAAAGCATCACATAAACCTCGAAAATTTCGAGGCGCGAAACTTTTCAGTGACTTTCCGAACGCTCTCCCGCGTTTCTCAAGTGCCGTGCGAAGTATGTCTGTCGCTTCTTGCTCGCCGCGCCGATGACGAATCTCACGAAAAATATCAAGATAAATGAGTGCACGCTCTTTATTGGCATCATGAAGTGCATGTTGCAGGTCATCGTTGTTCATGTCAGATTCGCCGTTTTTGTCGTTTGCCACTCACTGGCATACCTTGCGCCATTGGTCGTTACAATGAAGATTAGTCGCTCTTGCTGAATCACAAGAATAGTTCACCACTCTAGTCAGGCTTAACTAATCGCACTGCTTGGTTTCCAACCCTCTTCGCCTACATTAGACTCTGGGATACAAATTACCACCGAACTCACGGTGAGGCGAAGTCCCGCGCCACCAGCCTACGATCGGGGTGAGGTTTCAGTCCCTGAACTCCGGCTCCTCGCGATCCAGAATAGCAAGGATCTCACTGAGATGGCGGTCCCCCTGAGATGGGTAGGCATCGAGCTGGCGGGCAGTCTTCTCTGCCACTTCATCTGAAAGTACGCGAAGCGGTTGACCGGTCTGCAGCGCTTGGATGTAATTCCGTGCGGCTGTTTCGAAATAGAAAAGCCGGTTGAAGGTATCGGCGACGGTATCACCGATCACCATCACCCCATGGTTACCCATGATCATAGTCTTGTGATCGGGATTTGACAGTAACTGGGCGCAGCGCTCTCCTTCATCACTCAGAGCCAAGCCGCCGTAATCGTGATCGATTACGTAGCGGTTATAGAAGATCGCAGTATTCTGGTCTATCGGCGGAAGCCGGCTATCGGCCAGGCTTGCCAGCACCGTGGCGTACTCCGGATGTGCATGCATGACGCATCGCGCATGCCTGCAGTGCCGATGAATTGAACCATGAAGTCCCCAGGCGGTCGGATCCGGTGCGTTGGGCGTATCCATCGTGGTTGCGTCGTTGGCATCAATCAGCAGCAGATCGCTGGCGCGGATGCGAGAAAAATGCATCTGGTTCGGATTCATCAGGAACTGGGTACCTTCTTCATTCACCGCGAGCGAGAAATGATTCGCTACGGCCTCATGCAGGTCCATCCGCACAGCCCAGCGAAAAGCCGCGGCCAGTTCGATCCGCTCCTGGGTGAACGTCTGCTCTTGTTTGATCGCTCGCACCTGACTTGCCATTGCTTCGCTCCGCTTAAGGTTTGCTCAAAGAAACCGTGGTTAGGACTCGGGGCGCTGCCAACCCTGACCGCTTCCGCATCGAAGACAGCGCTGGTTCATAAAGATCTCCTCCCAGTCAGCATCCGCTACCATGTAGTCTAGAATGACCCGCAAGGCCTTGGAGGTGCTGCGAAAGCCGTAGGTTTCCTTTGCGTATTCGAGCATCTCTACCGTATCCTGATGCAGTTCCACCTCAAGGGTTGTCTTCTTACCCATCGCCATCTTCTACTCTCTCCAAAATGCCCCCGAAAGCGCTCATGGTAGCACCCATCGGGCCAGGAGTTCATCCCTTGTCGGAGGCGCTCAGTTCCGAAGTTTGATCATCTTTCCAAGTTGGGCCATCATTGCCTCCCCCGTGTCGCGATAGATGGAGATTTGATTGGAACTTTCCCATGTGGACTATCAATGTGACGGACCCGTTGCCGTTATCTGTCTCAACCAACCCGAATCCGGAAACACCCTTTCGAGGCAGATGGCTCTGGACCTTTTTGCTGCGGCAGATCACGTACAAAATGACGATAGTATCCGCGCGGTGGTATTCAGCGCGCATGGCCCAATGTTCAGTTTCGGTGGGAATCTTAAGGAATTTCAATCGTTCGGAAGCGATCCCAACAAACTGATCACCGTTGCTGATCAGTGGCACAAGGCGCAGCATATTCTGCTGACGATGCCCAAGCCGGTCGTCGTGGGGGTCAATGGGATGGCAGCCGGTGGGGGTGTCCCCATGACCCTGGTCGGCGATATCGTGCTGGTAGATGAAACTGCCCGGTACCGGCTGGCGTACACGGCTGCAGGTCTTAGCCCCGATGGTGGGTCAACATGGCTGCTGCCCCGGCTCATCGGGCTTCGGCGGGCACAGGAACTCATTTTTGAAAACCGAGAACTTTCGGCTACCGAAGCGGTGGAGTGGGGACTCGCCACACGGACCGTTCCCGAGGGCACCGCACTGGAATCTGCGGTCACCCTCGCACAGGGGCTTGCCAAAGGCCCCACTCAGGCCTTTGCCTCCTCCCGACGTATGCTGAACGCAAGTTTCGACAACGACTTCATTACGCAAACCGACATGGAGACCCAGGAAATCGGTGCCAATATGACGGGCGCCGATGGCCAGGAAGGGCTGGACGCCTTTATCAATAAGCGTCTGCCCACATTTACCGGTCGACACTGACTGGCTGCCGGCTGTGACCATGCACTGGGATTTTTCTGATCACAACGTTCTTGTAATCGGCGGGAGTA
>JBMUHF010000303.1:0-3643 GCA_050302555.1 Arenicellales bacterium
AGCAGCATGGTAATCGTGAATTCGTTGGTGTCGAAATGCCAGTTGAACTGACTTTCTGGCGTGAGCACATTGACGATCATGTTCGATACCGGATCTTCATAGATGTAGAGCCGGTCTTTACCGAGGCAATCCTGAATAAAGGTCATCAGCGCCGGCCAGTTATACAGCGCTCTGCTTGCGCTGGTGTTATCGTAGCAATCACTCGTGATAAAGCCGTTGGTTCGCTCGAGAAAGATGCGCCGGGGGTGATCCTTGGCAAGGGAAGAATCATCAGCCGAGAAATACACGTTGGTCTTTGTGTTGGCAGAAAAGTAAGCGCGGTTCCTGCGTTCCTCTGCCTCAGTAAGCAGCCGGGAGAGCCCAAGCGGGCTCAGGAAATCGGGAATCACCGCACACCCATCACGCTCGAGCTGGCTGCGCGCCAGCGTAAGGCTTTTCCGGTACTGCGGGTTCTCAGTGTTATCGAGCGGGTAGCGCGAGGTGTTGACCAGCGACGCAGGGTTGATGAGGTATTCCGGCATAGCGACCTCCTGGCATGGTGAGTGCCACGCGAGCACGGATTATTTTCAACGGCGGTTTCTGCGCAGCGTATTCCCGGGGCGACACCTTTGGTTGAATTTACGCAAGTCCATTACCGGACGTGCGGCCCCGTCACCAGCAGTTGTCGGCATCGTCGCCGGTGGCGCCCTGAACCCCAAGATGGGTAAGCGTGAGGGTTGTACAGTCGCTGTCGTTAGAGGCTTGGGCGCCCTGGGGCGTCGCAGTCAGGGTAAAGGCGCTCGCCGAAAGAGCGCCGCCGGCCGCGGCGATCACATAGTAGCCTTCCGGAGAGGTCTCGCTGACCCCACCGGTGCCTACCACTGCACAGCTCGTGTTGTTGTAAGCCGAGAACTGCGTATAGCAGCGCTCCAGTTCCTGGGCCACCTGCAGCAGGGTACTCTGGCCATCAGTGCGACGGCTGCGGGTGACATAGTCGGAATATTGCGGTACGGCAATCGCCGCGAGGATGCCGATGATCGCGATCACGATCATCAGTTCGATCAGCGTGAACCCTCTTTGTGTTTTCCTCATGCTGGTGTCCAGATAGCGAATTCCATCAGTCTAAGCGATGTGTGGATTAATCGGGGAAGAGTTGTTCCCAGGAAAGCCTCCCGGTGACGGTGGCTTCGTTGGTGATCAGCAGTGTGTCTTCCATTTCAGCACCCTCATCCGTAGCGGTACCGGGCGTAAAGCGTCGGTTGCCGATGATCGACGGGCCTGCCGGCATCCCTTTTTCTGCTTCCAGTTTCTTGCCGGCGTAGGAGATATTCTCTTCACCGCTTGCTCTGGACCGGCCGCTCACGCTGGTGGTATCACCGCTGACAGTGACGGCGCCGTCTTCATTGAAATCGAACACCGGGGCATCGGGACTGCCGCCGTTCTCGGTTTTCACCGACATCTCCCAGCCCCCACCGCCGGAGGCGCAGACGCTGACATCGGGAATGATGCTGTTGAAATAGACAATGCTGCCCCGCACCAGCGCTTCGGATACGACTCTTTCGCCTTTGGAGGGCAGGTCGATATACCAGCCGTACTGGCGGCCGGTCATTTTTTCATATTCCACTTTGAGGTAAGGATCGAGGACACGGGCGCGTTTGCTGGCGTCGTCCAGCAGAAATGTCTGGCGGGCAAGATTGGAGCGGGTGAGGCCGCCCGTGCCGTTGTCCCAGACACCGTAAAAGGACTGGGTATTGCTGCGGGTCTTGTCGCCATCGGCGAGGAAGCGGCCGGATCCAAACAGCACCATGAGATTTGGGGCGCTGCCGTCGGTCACCGTCGGATGACGGATCACCGTGGGTTTAGTGGTGATGGACTGGCCGGAGCTTCCGCTAAAGAGGGCCTGCCTGTTGTGCGAAACGCTCCATTTAGTATCGGTACTCTTGGAGACATCAAAACTCCAGAGACTGCCCAAAAGGTCGCCCGCATAGATTCGGTCTGCCGTGCCGTTGCGGTCAAGATCCACTACCGCCGGGCTGAGGAGTCCGTTCCGACTGCTGGTTGAGCCTGACCCAGTTGAAATACGAAGGTAATCCGTGCCGTAAGTCCAGGTACCGTCGACGCCTCCGTCGAGGTAAATAATAAAGAGTTGCGCCTGACCCCCCGTGCGGTCGGTGGCGGTGTCTTCCAGGCCATTGCCGGTAATGAGTGCCCAGCGCCCGTTATTCATCAGAGTGATGGTCGGCCGGCTGTAGGTGTAACCGAGGTGAGCGTCATTTGCGTTCGTAAACTCCCACAAAACCGTTTTGGCCGCGTTGCTTTCGCGAAACGTCGATGGGTCTGTGACATCCAGTGCAAAAAGACCGCGACCGCCGCCGCCCAGGGTCCCCGCGAGCACTGTGCGCCAGGTCTTGGTTTTGGTATTGAGTCCGGCAAAGAAGGCATCGCTGATGGTCGGTGTGCCGTCCACATAGAGGTTGTTGTGGTTGAAGTTGGGATCGCTCAGGCGGTGATATCCGGCACCGATGCTGTCGCTGAAGAGCATACTGGGCGCATAGGCGATCACCTCCTTGCCGTTGCTGGCGAGAAAGCCGTGCATAAATCCGTCGTTGGCACCCACATAGACCACCGGGGCGCGGCCACTTTGAGCAGAGGCGAAAACCGAATATTTGTCGGGCCCGGCAGGAAAACCGCCACCGCTGTCCGGCCAGGACTGGCCTGGCTTGCCGACATAGATTGCGCTGGAGTGCCAGATGTCACCAAGTGCGCTGCCGCGGACGCGATAGCCAAAGCCTTTGCCTTCGTGGGATCGGTCTCCTCTCAGGTACTCAAGGCGTGCGGCGCCATTGGAGACACTGCCGCGCGCTCCATCCGGGTCGGTGCGAAGATCATGTTGCTGGCCCGATGTGATCGTGTTCCAGCGAAAAGGAACGCCTACGGCTGTGCTCTTTTGCGAACCCAGGGTTATCATGACGCGGCCGAAGGGGTTTGTAGTATCCAGTTTGGCTGCAGCACTCCAAACCTTGCTGCCCAGCGAGCCGTCACTCTTCAGTTGATAAGCGACGAGGTCTCCAGACCAGTCCTTAGCATTGAACTTGCTCTGGTAGAGCTGACTGCCTTCGGTCAGTGAGCCGGTGCTGAAGGAGACCGCGGCCGCAGAGCCCGACTGGGCAATACCACCGGCGACCGCCTCAAGGACAGCGTTAACCGTGGCACTGGTACCGCGAACATTATTCGTCAGCGTGCCCTTGGTTGTGTTGGTGATAACAGAAGCCTGACCATCGGGCGCACCTGAGCCGAAGACACAGGAGCCGGTAGCGGTATTGCTTCGGTAATCAATCCCCCGATCTTTGTTGTAGGTATTGATACCGGCCACGATGACGTTGTTGGCTAGCAGGGCAGCGGTGACCTCACTCTTGTCGACGGTCGTACTCCAGGAACACGCGTCTCCGAACCAGAGAATGATTCGTCCTGCGTCGTCACGCCAGTTAACATCATAGCCGCTGGCATAGCCTTTGTCCGAACACGTTCCGGCAGATGGCTTGCCATCATGTCCGCCAAGAGGATCAATACACTTCCCATCGGTTTGTTCGCCGCCGGTAGCAAGTTGATGCAGGGCAAAAAAGTTGGCCTCGGCCCAGTCACCGCCACATCCGCCGGGGCTGCT
>JBMUHF010000304.1:0-1513 GCA_050302555.1 Arenicellales bacterium
GCATCTGGCACATCTGCTGGCGTGGGCCATCGATGATCAGATGACCGTACTGCAGCTGCTACGAAAACCCTTTTATCACCCGACCATGGAAGAGGCAGTACAGGCCGCGCTTCGAGACCTCTTGCAGAAACTGAAACTGCCAACGACTCCGCCGGATGCGCCACCGGAGCTTGAAGCGCTGGACTGAACTTTTGCGCCGCGTCCTAGCGACGTATCGGAGTGACTGTATCCATAAAAGGTGGAAAGTGATTATTGGGCCGGTCGGAAAAATACCGGCGTAACGACTGGATCACCACCGGAAAGGCCATCTCGGACCAGGGAATCTGGTTTTCGTCAAAAAGTGCGGTTTCAAGACTTTCGATTCCGGGCGCGAATGCACCGTCACACAACCGGGCGCGGAAAATCATGTACACCTGGCTTACATGGGGAATATTGAACACTGCGTAGAGCCCGCTGATCTCCACCTGGGCGCAGGCTTCTTCCAGAGTTTCCCGCGTGGCGGCCTGCTCGATCGTTTCACCGTTTTCCATGAATCCTGCGGGGATGGTCCACAATCCATGGCGCGGTTCAATAGCGCGCCGGCAGAGTAGGATCCGTCCTTCCCATTCTGGGATACAGCCGGCTACGATTTTGGGGTTCTGATAGTGGATCTGTCCGCAAAGATCACAGACATACCGTTCCCTATTATCCCCTTGGGGTATTCGGAGGCTGACCGGGGCGGCGCACTGGCTGCAGAATTTCATACTTGGGAGCTCTGATGGCTGACAATCACTATAGCACTGCCGGCGTGGCGCCGGTCAAACCCCGACCGATGGCGCCGCCCCGAAAACAGCTATTGAACTTCTGTATGTTGAGCGCAGAGAATACGATCTCTTTTGAATCGATCCTAATGGAAGTGATGCATGTCTGAAACCGATAAGGCTGTTCAGCGCAATGTCTTTGGCGAGCCGCTGGAGTTGTGCTCAGAGAAGCCCCTCACCGGCTGGTTTAGGGATGGCTGCTGCAATACCGATGATGCGGATGCAGGCGCACACACGGTGTGCGCCAAAGTGACCGATGACTTTTTGCAGTGGCTGAAGGCAGACGGTAACGATCTCATCACGCCACATCCTGAGTTTGGTTTTTCAGGACTCAAAGACGGTGACTGCTGGTGCGTGTGTGCGGGTTCTTATGCCAGAGCGCTGGAGTCAGGCGTTGCCTGCAAGCTCTATCTCTCACGGACCCACATCCGTACGCTCGAGCTTATTCCGATCGAAAAACTCAAGCCTCACGCGCTCGATCTGTCCTGATTCTTGCGCAGTCGGGATGTCTCGTGCTTGACGAAACTCAGCGGGTGATTTGTAATCCCTTTCCCGCTTGTGGTTCCTCTCAAAGGCCAGGTAGCTCAGTTGGTAGAGCAGTGGACTGAAAATCCTCGTGTCGGTGGTTCGATTCCACCCCTGGCCACCATTTAAGTACACTTTCTTAATCTTTGTGCGATGCGAGAGCGGGATAACCACCGAATACTGGTTAC
>JBMUHF010000305.1:0-2030 GCA_050302555.1 Arenicellales bacterium
CCCATACTCGAAGTCAGAGATATTCTGGGTCACAGCACCATCAAGATGACGGATATGTTGACAGTCCAGGGGTTCTTTTCACTACTGACTTTCGCCTATAAGGGGCAAAAGCGTCCGGCGAGATTTCAGCTATCTGACGCATGATCTGGACCCATGCCGCAAGGCCGTCAGTGATTGATGACAGGCGGAAAAACTCATTGGGTGCGTGAAAATTCTCATCTGACACGGCGAAGGAAAACATCACCGTATCCAGCCCCAACACTTGCGAGACGATCTCTGTCAGTGGAAGCGAGGCACCGATGCGCACCTTTAGCGGCGACTGACCCGTGGTATGTTCAAGAGCGGAAACAGCAGCACCCAGCAGCGGATGATCTGCCGGCACAACATAGGCACCTCCTTGGCCCCGGTCACCGTAGACTTCCAGAGTGGCATGGGGGGGCAGCAGCGTTCTGAGGTGATCAATGACTGCATCCTTGGCGCTTTGCGGATCCTGACCCGGGACAAGACGCATTGTGAGTTTGGCAAAGGCCTCGTTGGGGATTACTGTCTTGGACCCTGCGCCAGTATAGCCGCCCCACATGCCGTTGACGTCCACGGTGGGCCGCATCCAGAGCCGCTCCAGCGTGGAATAGCCCGCCTCACCGAACGGTTGCGCCGCGATGGCGGCAAAAGAGGTGTCTTCGTCATAGGGGATCGCAGCGATCTCATCGCGTTCGGCATTCGTCGGCTCGGTCACGCCGTTGTAGAATCCAGGGGCGGTGATGTGGCCCTGCGCATCGTGCAGGCCTGCGACAAGAGTTGACAGAACGTGCAGCGGGTTGGCCACGATCCCGCCGTAGCGACCCGAGTGCAGATCCTGCCCAGCGGTCTGGACCCGCACTTCAAAGCCCGCATTCCCCCGTGATCCGACGTTAAGCGTCAGAAGGTCAGGCCTCCATCGGGCTCCATCTGCCGACAGCACCGCATCGGCGGCCAGCAGGTCGCGGTGCGTTTCCAATATGCCGGGCAGAGAGGGCGAGCCGGTTTCTTCTTCCCCTTCGATCAGCAGTTTGACGTTGACCGGCAACCGCCCTTCGACCGCGACGAACGCCGCAAGCGTGTCGAGCGCGATCATCATCGGGCCTTTGTCGTCCGAAATCCCTCGTCCGTAGATCCTGTCGTCCCGTTCGCCCGGCTCAAACGGCGGCGTGTCCCATTTGTTCAGCGGGTCAGAAGGCTGCACGTCATAATGCGCATAGACAAGCATTGTCGGCTTGCCGGGCGCGTCTATCCGTTCGGAAAAAATGGCGGGTTGGCCGCTGCCGTCCGCCGGTGTCAAGCGCTGGCGGTTCTGGAACCCCATCGCGTCAAGGCGTGCCTCGATAAGGTTGCGAGCATCCTCCATCCCCTGCGCCATGGCCGGATCGGCCCCGACTGAGGGGCAGGCGACAAGGATTTTCAGGGCTTCGATCAACTGGCCCTGCCGGTTTAGCGCGTGGGCAAGAACGGGGTCGGTCATGGGCTCTCTCTTTAGGATACGCCGCCATTCACGCTTAGGATTTGGCCTGTAATCCATCGGGCCTCCTCCGATGTGATGAAGGCCGCGGCGGGGGCGATGTCTTCGGGGGTGGGGTTATAGGAAGGATAAACGCCCGTTTCACCCAAGTCCAACAGCTGATGACTACTGTCGACTTGCCCGGCAACTGTGTAATACCTCCCCGAATCCGGCTGGTATGGAAGGTGTTCATGCGAGAGGTGCTAACGTCGTGGATGTCTCGCACATCGCAGGTCACAAGGACCTACGAACCACGATGGGCTATATCCATAGTGCACCTGAAAGACTTCATCAGGCCGTAGCAATCCTACCTGCCGTGGGAGGCAGTTAGGTACATTTTAGGTACAGTAGGCAAACTCAGCGATGGTAGGACACGCTAAGTCATTGAAAAGATGGTGGGCCCGGAAGGACTCGAACCTTCGACCAATGGATTATGAGTCCACTGGGTTAACAGTAGGGCCTATATATATCAACAACATACGCACTCCGATCCCAC
>JBMUHF010000306.1:0-1798 GCA_050302555.1 Arenicellales bacterium
ATCGGCGAGCTACGACCCGGCGTTGAAGTGCTTATCTCGGGGCGGATTGAGGCGAGCGGCGTGCAGTTTGGCCGGCGGCGCAGTTTGATGACCGTCATCTCGGATGACACCGGCCGATTGACGGTGCGCCAGTTTCATTTCAACGCCTCGCAGCGTCGTGGCCTTAAACGCGGTGCATTCATTCAATGCTATGGCGAAGTTCGATCGGGACCCACAGGCCTTGAGATGGTTCATCCTGAGTACCGGCTTATTGAAGGACCTGATGCAGTTGAGGTAGAGACCACCCTCACACCGGTCTACCCTACGACCGAAGGCATCGGCCAGCGCCGCTGGCGCGATCTCACCGGTCAGGCGCTCGCACGATGTGGCGAAGCGGTCCCCGAGCTATTGGGAGATTGGGCAAGCTTTGAGTTTGGTGATTTGCCGCTCTCAGAGGCGTTGATGCAATTGCACCGACCGCCGTCGGGGATTGATCTCGAAACGCTTAAAGCAGGCACGCATCCGGCACAGCAGCGCCTTGCCTTTGAAGAGCTGCTGGCTAATCATCTTGCGGTGCGCCAGCGCCGTGAACGGCGTGATGCCTTATCGGCGCAGTCTATTCAGGCATCAACTGAGTTCTGGCCGCGCCTTCGAGACGCGCTGGGATTCACCCTGACTGATGCGCAAATTCGAAGCATCGACGAGATCGTAGCCGATCTGGGCAAGCCGACACCTTCCTTACGGCTGTTGCAGGGCGATGTCGGCTGTGGAAAAACTGTGGTGGCCGCCGCCGCTGTGCTGGCTGCGATTGAGGGAGGCCAACAAGCGGTGGTGATGGCGCCAACGGAACTGCTTGCCGAGCAACATCTTCGGGTATTCAGTGGCTGGTTTGAGAAGGTGGGGATTAAGCCTGTTTGGCTCAGTGGCCGAATAAGTCAGCGCGAGCGACGTGCGGTTTGCGAGCAGTTATCAAGCGGCGCGGCTCGCGTGGTAGTGGGCACTCATGCGGTTTTCCAGGATGACGTGAGTTATCACAACCTCGGGCTGGTGGTTGTTGATGAGCAGCATCGATTTGGCGTGGCACAGCGGCTCGCGTTGCGCGAAAAAGGTCAGCGTGAGGGAAGTGCGCCCCATCAGATCATCATGAGCGCCACCCCGATTCCAAGATCACTGACGATGGTGATGTACGCCGACATGGATCTTTCGGTCATCGATGAGATGCCGCCGGGACGCCAGCCGGTTGAGACCGTGGTCCTGCCCAATACGCGTCGCGAAGATGTTCAGGCACGTATTCGGGAGGCTTGTGCGCGTGAGCGAAGAGCGTACTGGGTATGCCCGCTGATCGAAGACTCTGATGTGCTGGCGGTTCAGGCTGCAACCAGCCGCGCAGAGGCGCTTAAAAGCGAGTTACCCGAGCTTCGCATTGCACTGTTGCATGGCAAGATCCCCTCTGCCCAAAAAGACGAGATCATGGATGATTTTCGTCAGGGGCGAGTCGATGTGCTGGTGGCGACCACCGTGATTGAGGTTGGGGTGGATGTTCCGGAAGCCTCATTGATGGTGATCGAAAACGCCGAACGACTCGGCCTGTCGCAACTGCATCAGTTGCGCGGGCGCGTGGGCCGAGGAGATCAAAAATCAGTGTGTGTGTTGATGTATCAGCCACCTTTAGGCCATAACGCCAAGGAGCGTTTGGCAACGATGCGCCAGAGCACGGACGGGTTCGCGATTGCCCAAAAAGACCTTGAGCTGCGCGGGCCGGGTGAACTGCTGGGCGTTCGCCAGAGCGGCGCGCCGCAATTTCGCATTGCGGATCTGG
>JBMUHF010000307.1:0-2397 GCA_050302555.1 Arenicellales bacterium
CTGGGCGGGTCAAACTGTTGTAAATTTGAAGTGCCATAGAGACCAACCCAACTAGCGGGGGGCGAATGGTAACCAAATGCCGCGTCTTCTCCAACTTGGCTGCAGACCGAGCCCGTTCATTATGCCCAGTCCATATTTAAAATTGCTGTGATCCATCTCATCTCAGACCTCCACTTAACTCCTGATCAGCCGGCGTTGCTCGACCATTTTGATCAGTATTCGAGCACGCTGACTCCGGGGGATGATCTCTACATTCTGGGTGATCTATTTGAATACTGGCTAGGCGATGATGCAGCTGAGTTCCTTGGTCACACTGCGGTCGAACGGGTTCTTTCATCACTTTCCCGGCGCGGCGTGCAGGTCTACTTTCTCTCAGGAAACCGTGACTTCCTTATCGGAAAGGAATTTGCGGACCGGTGCGGCATGCAAATCATCTCTGACGAACACGTCCTCGAACTTGGCTCCAAGCGAGTCCTTCTCATGCACGGCGACAGTCTGTGCACCGACGACATTGCGCACCAGAAGTTCAGAAACATGGTGCGCTTACCTTCCTGGCAGGATGCGTTCCTGGGAAAGTCGCTGCCAGAACGAGATGCTCTGGCGAAATTGGCTCGCTATCGCAGCGAGGATGGCAAAACCCAAAAAGCACCGCAGATCATGGACGTTAACAACCAGGCGGTTGATGGGGTCATGCACGCTCACGGTGTTAGGCTGCTCATCCATGGACATACCCACCGGCCGGCAGTCCATGAGCTAAATTCTTCCGGTAACGGTTACCGCGTGGTGCTAGGGGATTGGACGCCCGAGCCTAGCTGGATTCGGCTGACGGAGACTGGCTTAGAGTTGTTATTTGGCGGCACCCGAAAACACCTTGCGTTTTAGGACGTGTCCAGCCGATTGTTAGTGGTATGTGCTGATCTCGGCCACATCTAACGACTCGCCAGTTTTCTGCTTTGCCTCGTCATTGCGGGATCCAGCAAGGCTTTCTAGGAAATCATCACTCACATTACCGGTAACATAGTTGCCGTCAAAACAGGACGCATCTACCTGACTGATGGCGGGATTCCCTTCACGAACTGCCTCGACGAGGTCGTCGAGTCGCTGATACAGCAATCGATCCGCGCCAATGAACTGGCCGATCTCTTCCTCAGACCGCCCATTAGCAACAAGTTCCGAGCGCGACGGCATGTCGATACCGTAGACGTTCGCATACCGTACCGGTGGCGCCGCAGACGCGAAATACACTTTTTTAGCGCCGGCTTCCCGGGCCATCTGAATAATCTGCTTCGAAGTGGTTCCTCGGACGATCGAATCGTCAACCAATAGAACATTTTTGCCTCTAAATTCAAGATCAATGGCATTAAGTTTCTGTCGGACCGATTTCTGCCTTTCCGCCTGTCCAGGCATAATGAATGTACGTCCGATATAACGGTTCTTGATAAATCCTTCTCGGTATTTCAGTCCGGAAACATTGGCCAACTGCAGTGCTGATGTCCGACTGGTATCTGGAATGGGAATGACGACGTCAATGTCATGATCCGGCCATACTTTAAGCAGGTGTTCGGCGAGTTTCTCTCCCATCCGAAGACGACTCTTGTAGACCGCGACGTCATCCATGATCGAGTCTGGTCTCGCCAGATACACATACTCAAACAAACAGGGTGCAAGTTTTGCATCTGTTGCACAGACCTGCCGTTCGATTGCGCCATCGGTACTGATAAACACCGCCTCCCCCGGGGCTACGTCTCCCATGTTCTGGTATCCGAGGACGTCGAGCGCCACACTCTCCGAAGCCGCCATCACTGACCGACTCGATCCGTTGATCCGTTCCCCCAGCACTAAGGGACGGATACCATAGGGATCCCGAAATGCGACTAATCCATATCCCACGATCATCGCCACCACCGCGTAGGCGCCCCGGCATCGACTGTGCACGCGTCTCACGGCATTGAAGATATCCTGCGTCTGGAGCATCGCGTTTCTGTCGCGAACCGACCCCATCAACTCATGCGCGAAGACATTCAGCAAAACCTCTGAGTCCGAACCCGTGTTGATTTGACGGAGGTCGTCCTGGAACAACTCCACACTCAAGTCCCGGGCATTGACCAAGTTACCGTTATGACCGAGCGCGAGGCCAAAGGGCGAGTTAACATAAAAAGGCTGCGCCTCCGACCGGTTATCCCCGCCGGCGGTCGGATAGCGGACATGTCCCAAGCCCATGTTCCCTTCCAGTTGGAGCATATGCCGCGCGTCAAAGACATCTCGCACCAGGCCGCTATCCTTCCTCAAGAATACCCGCCTGCCATCACAGGTCATGATCCCTGCCGCATCTTGGTACCGGTGGCGTCTGCGGCGCCACCGGTACGGTATGCGAACGTCTACGGTATCGACATGCCG
>JBMUHF010000308.1:0-9338 GCA_050302555.1 Arenicellales bacterium
ATGGCCACCGCATCGGCATAATCCAGCATCTCGATCTTTTCAAGTTGAGAGGCTGCGCCGAATTCGGGCGTCATGACATACAGTGACGTATCCACCTTAGAGGTGATACCAGCATCTCCCTGGCCGATTCCTGGTGTCTCGACGATCACGACGTCGAACTCCGCACACCGACAGGCAGCGATCAGATCGTCGAGTTGGGCCGGTACCTCAGCGCCGGCACCACGAGTTGCAAAGGATCGGAAAAACACTCGATTTCCATCGATGGCATTCATCCGGATGCGGTCTCCCAAAAGCGCCCCCCCGGTCTTGCGGCGGGTCGGGTCTACGGCCAACACAGCGATCCGCAGTGCATCACCGTAATCAATCCGAAGTCGCAAAATGAACTCATCTGTCAGGGAAGACTTCCCCGAACCGCCAGTACCAGTAATCCCCAGTACCGGGGTGTACTCCTTGGAGCGGGTCACAGTGGCGCGAATCTGCCGAATTAGAAATTCACTGATCGTGCCATTCTCAATTTCGGTCAGGACGCGCGCAAGCCGTACATTGTCCGGATCATTCAATCCTTCTATCGATTCACTGGGCTGCTCAGCCGGGTAAAAATCTGCCCGCTCAAGCATGTCATCAATCATGCCCTGAAGGCCAAGATGCTGCCCATCCCCGGGTGAATAGATCCTGCTGACGCCGTAGTTGTGCAGAGCGTCGATCTCCTCTTCGACGATCACGCCGCCGCCGCCCCCGAACACACGAATGTCGGGACGGTTGCGCTCTCGCAGCATATCGATCATGTAGGAGAAAAATTCGGTGTGTCCGCCCTGGTAAGAACTGACGGCAATTCCCTGGACGTCTTCCTGAACCGCGGCATCTACGATCTCTGCCACACTGCGGTTATGCCCCAGATGAATCACTTCTGCACCGGAAGCCTGCAGCAGCCTGCGGATAATATTGATGGCAGCGTCATGGCCATCAAACAGGCTGGCAGCCGTTACAAAGCGCACACGGTAGGCCGTGTCGGGCTGAGTCGGTATTCCCAGGGAATTCAGAGAAGATGGGATGGAGCTCATAGCCGGATTAATAACTCAGGCGAAGAGAGGATTATTTTAGTTTCCGTTTACGTAAACGTCAATTGAGGCTATACTTGCGTCTCTTCCTCAGGAACCCTCGTGTGTTGGCGATATGACCCCTGATGCTACTCCCTATTCGATCTCGGACCTCGCTCAGGAGTTCAACCTAACCACCCGAGCCATCCGGTTCTACGAGGACGAAGGATTGCTCCAGCCCGGCCGTAGCGGCCGTCGACGGGTATACGGGACTAGAGACCGGGTGCGTCTGAAGCTGATTCTTCGTGGTAAGCGCCTAGGCTTCTCGCTGAGCGAGGTGCGGGATATTATCGAGATGTACGACCTCGATTCCGGAGAGACTGGTCAACTGCGGTACTTCCTTGAGCAGATCCAGCAGCGCCGCAAGGCCCTCGAGCAGCAACGCCACGATATTGACCTCACTCTGGAAGAGCTCGACCACATTGAATCTCAATGTCAGGGTCGCCTTACTGCACTCGCCTGAAGAGGTGAGAGTGCTATCCTTCTCAGTCAATCTACCATGCGCTCAAGGACGAATTCTTGCTGAATAACACCAGCCCAGGGGCTCAGGTACTGCTGGTACTCGCAAGTCTGACGGTTGTCATTGCGGGCCTCAAAGCTGCCAATGCCATTGTGGTCCCGCTGCTGATGGCTATTTTTCTGGCGATCATATCTGCCGCCCTGTTGCAGTGGCTGCAACGCCGGGGATTACCGCTTTGGGCCGCGATGACGCTGGTGCTCCTGCTGTTGGCGAGCACACTGGTAACGCTAGGTTCACTCATTGGCGCTTCTATCAACCAATTCAGCAGCGCCCTGCCCCGCTACGAAACACAATTTGATTTGCTGATCAATCAGGCAACCGTGTGGTTGGGAGGTTTTGGCATCAAACTACCGGCTGGAGGTGTCACCGAACTTTTCGATCCTGCGGGCGCAGCCAAACTCCTGGGCCGGTTGATGAGTGGATTTGGTGGTCTGCTCGCCAACAGTATGCTGATCATCTTTACCGTACTGTTTTTGATAGTCGAATCCACCAGCCTGCCTGAAAAGTTGCGTAGCATCTCGCAGAACCCGGACAAGACACTCGGCGACCTTTCCGCTTTCATGAAATCAGTCAATCATTATCTCGTGATCAAAGCCGTAATGAGCCTGATCACGGGTTTGGTGATAGCGGTCTATCTCACGGTCCTGGGGGTCGATTTTGCGATCGTCTGGGGCGCACTGGCGTTCTTTATGAACTTCGTTCCGTACATCGGATCGATAATTGCCGCGGTCCCGGCAGTAATACTCTCGTTGATTGATGCGGGGCCTGTAGTCAGCCTTGCTGTGGCGGGCGGATTTGTGGTGGTCAATCTCATTGTGGGTAATGTGCTGGAGCCGCGGTATATGGGACGGGGGCTTGGTCTTTCAACACTCGTGGTATTCCTGTCGCTGCTTTTCTGGGGCTGGGTATTTGGCCCCGTAGGGATGTTCCTCTCTACCCCGCTGACCATGATTGTGAAGATTGCACTGGAAAACGATCCGAGAAGCCGCTGGATTAGTGTCCTCCTGAGCGCCCAGGCACCCGCACGGCGCATCTCCCCATAGCACCCGCCGCCACATCTTTACCCCAAGGCGTTCCGGCCGAGAACCGGCAACATCGCTTGAAGGTGTCCGGTTTATGAAACTGGACGCATTACAGTCCCCAAAATACAGGCGTTTTTGGCTGGGCTCTATTGGCTCCACTGGAGCGACCCAACTTTACTTTGTGGGGATGGGGTGGCTGGTCTTTGAGCTAACCGGATCTGCGCTGTATCTAGGCCTGCTTGGCGTCGCAATGGCCATCCCGACGATTCTGGCGACCCTCGCGGGCGGGCTCATGGCGGATCATGGTAACCGTGGCCGGATTCTGCTCATCACTTCTATTCTGGCAGGGGTTGCATTGGGTGCACTGGCGATCCTCGATTTTGGCGAGTGGGTAACCGTTTGGCAGGTGCTGGTCATCGCTGCTCTGCTAGGGCTGATTTCAGGATTTGATCTGCCGGCGCGGGTTTCATTCTTCCCCGCTTTAATCGAACCGCATCAGATGATGAGCGCGGTCGCCCTAAATTCAATTCTCTGGCAGGGTACAAGGATGGTGCTGCCCGCCGTGGGCGGTGTGCTGATTGCCATCGCCGACACCTGGATCATCTTTGCATTGTGCACCGTGGGGTTCGCGGTGATGATCAAGATCCTTTTGGGTCTCCAGACGCCCGACAGCCCCCAACAGAGCTCGGCGAAAGACGGGGGGCTCGGAGCGGCCTGGCGCTTTATCCGCCAGGAGAAACTTTTTGCCGCACTCATTGCGATGACGTGGATTTCAATGTTCTTTGGCACCTCGTATGTTCAGATCATGCCGGTCTTTGCTCAGATATTGAATACCGGCGAGGAGGGGTATGGACTGCTGCTTTCTGCTACCGGCGTTGGGTCGGTGCTGGGAACCATACTCGTCGGACGGCTGCAGAGTTCGCCGAACCTGGGCCGTGTCATGATGGGGGGAAGCGTCCTGTTCGCTCTGTCACTGGTGCTGTTTGCGCTGGTGACGGGCCTTGTAGAAGACCGGCCGTTCGCCTTCGCGATGGCCTGCGGCTGTGCGATGCTCTCTGCTATTGGAGGGTCATTCTTCCTCATCAGTTCCATGACTGTGATGCAACTCGCTGTACCGGATACCCTGCGTGGAAGAGTCATGGGTATTCACAGCATTACCTTCAGCCTGATTGCTCTGGGGGGTCTCGTTCTGGGGCCGCTTGCTGAACTCGTCTCTGCGCCGGTTGCCGTATTGGTCGGCGTTGGCGTGGTGCTA
The DNA here is from genome assembly GCA_050302555.1 of Arenicellales bacterium. Classification (GTDB taxonomy): domain Bacteria; phylum Pseudomonadota; class Gammaproteobacteria; order Arenicellales; family UBA868; genus UBA868. The sequence goes on from JBMUHF010000308.1 coordinate 3,895, forward strand.
ATGAGTATTGTCGGTTTCTCAATAGCATTTCCTCGATTGTGGCGCCTTAATGGCCAGGACCAGAAACTTTACCTCTAGATACTGCTAATCGTATCGACCTTCTCAGCGCGAAAGACGCGCTTCATGATCCGTTACGCTTCATGATCCGTAACTGCCGGCATGGTAAAATTGCCGTTCTTCTGCTGTGTTTGTAGGTTCTACGTTGACATCTTCTGGCCTTTATCCTCTAACAGCCTTGACAGCACTGTCCCCGATTGACGGAAGGTATGGGCCCAAGGTTTCAGCTCTCAGACCCTTTTTCAGTGAGTTTGCGCTGATCCGTTACCGCGTCTTTGTCGAGGCGCAATGGCTGTCGTCTCTGGCGGCTTGCGAGGACCTCCCAGAGGTGCCCCCTTTCTCCGCGTCCGCAAAAACATTTCTCAAAAAAATCTCGGATGACTTTTCGGTTGAAGACGCTGAACAAGTCAAGGCGATCGAAAGCACGACCAATCATGATGTTAAAGCGGTGGAATACTTTCTGAAACAGAGAGTGTTAGAACATAAAGAACTCAGCGCTGTATCGGAATTTATCCATTTCGGTTGCACCTCGGAAGATATCAATAACCTCTCTTATGCCCTGATGGTGCGTGACGCCCGTAACGGAATCCTGCTCCCCGCTGTCGACCAGATGACTTCTATGCTTGCTGAGATGGCCGACGCTCTCGCAGATCAGGCGATGCTGGCGCGCACTCATGGTCAACCCGCCAGCCCGACAACCATGGGGAAAGAACTGGCCAACGTGGTGGCCCGACTCGACCGAGCTCGGGATCAGGTAGCGGCAACCTCAATACGCGGGAAATTCAACGGCGCAGTGGGCAACTTTAATGCTCACCTTGTCGCTTACCCCGAGCTTGACTGGTTACAACTGTCACAAAATTTTGTTGAATGTATCGGGCTCGACTGGCAGCAGATGACCACGCAGATCGAACCTCATGACGATCTTGCAGCGCTTTGTCATGCGTGGGTCCGGTTGAACACGATACTGATTGATCTTGACCGAGACCTGTGGGGCTATATCTCACTGGGCTACTTCCGACAAAAGACGGTGGAAGGCGAAGTCGGCTCAAGCACCATGCCGCACAAAGTGAATCCTATTGATTTTGAAAACAGCGAAGGAAATGCCGGCATGGCTAATGCGCTTCTTGAGCACCTGGCGGCCAAACTCCCGGTCAGCCGTTGGCAGCGGGACCTCTCAGACTCGACCGTCATGCGAAACCTGGGACCGGCTTTTGCGCACTGTCTGTTGGCGCTGGATTCAGCCTGCCGGGGTCTTGGAAAACTTGAGGTCGACGAGACGCGACTGAACGCTGAGCTCGATAAGGCATGGGAGGTACTGGCGGAGGCAATCCAAACTGTCATGCGGCGCTACAACGTGCCGGAACCATACGAGAAACTCAAGGCACTCACCCGGGGGTGCTCTAAGATTGATGCCGCCACACTAAGAGACTTTGTGACGGCGCTGCCTATTCCCAAAGCCGCTCAGAACAGTCTCGCAGCTCTCACCCCGCAAACCTACACAGGAAACGCGGCGGCGAGTGTGCGGATGTTTCTGAAGGGAAGACACCAACACCACTGAGTACACAGGCAGGCCCATGGACGATGGAATCCGCCTCTCCCGCCTTATGGCGCAACAAGGTCTGTGCTCACGGCGAGAAGCAGACCGACTCATCTCTGCGGGAGAGGTTTTGGTGGACGGGAGAGTGGTTAATCAACTCGGGTCCCGGGTACACCCCCTGGCAAAGATTCAGTTGAGCTCCCAAGCGCAGCAACAGCGCGCGTCGCTGGCAACGGTGCTCCTGCATAAACCACCTGGAGTTGTCTCGAATCAACCCGAAAAAGGCTACCCTGAGGCGGTCTCTCTGATTACCAGAAACAACCGTGCGGATGCCGGCGGCCAGAGGCAAAAGCCAATTCCTAAGGCACAAAGCCTCCATGTCGCCGGGAGGCTTGATATTGATTCTGCCGGACTGCTGGTGCTAACCCAGGACGGGACGGTTGCCCGAACTCTGATCGGGCCCGACAGCCGGATAGAAAAAGAATATCACGTGGGTGTTGATGGAGAGATCACCCCAGCCGCTATCGAGCAACTTCGCAGCGGCCTTATCCTTGATGGTCGCCCGCTTCTTCCTGCCCGGATCACTCACACCCGCCCTGGCCAGTTGAAGTTCGTTCTCAAGGAGGGTCGCAAACGGCAAATCCGTAGGATGTGTGAACTAGTAGATCTAAGTGTTCGTACGCTCGTCCGGGTCCGTATTGGTCGGGTTCTCCTGGGTCAACTACGACGTAATCAATGGCGCCACCTTGCGAACGGTGAAGTGTTCTGATGGCCAGTCTGTACTCACTCGCACGACCCCTGCTTTTCCAGCTCGGTCCCGAGACGGCCCATCGACTCACCCTCGCAGCCATCGGGCTGCTCGGGCGTATCCACCCCATTAATCAATATGTTGCCGACGTATGCCGAGGATCGCTGCCAGCAATTCCCGTCGAAGCTATGGGTCTTTCTTTCCCAAATCCCGTAGGCCTTGCAGCAGGACTCGACAAACATGCGCAGGCTGTCGATGGGCTCGCCACTCTGGGGTTTGGATTTCTCGAACTGGGTACCGTGACGCCTCTACCGCAAACCGGAAACCCCCTGCCGCGCATGTTTCGACTGACCAGAGCACAGGCCCTGATTAACCGGATGGGCTTTAACAGTGAGGGCCTCAATCAGTTCCTTTTCAGGCTGGGTCAGCACCAGCAACAGGCGATTATCGGTATTAACCTTGGCCGTAATGCCACCACCGAAAACGAAGACGCCTGGCGAGACTACCTGACGGGCCTGCGTGCGGTATACCGCATCGCCGACTACGTAACGATAAACATCTCTTCCCCGAATACCGAAGGGCTTCGAGATCTGCAGGAGCACAACACTCTGGATCAGTTACTCCAACAATTGAAAGACGAGCAGGGTCGACTGGCGGATCTGCACAGTAAGTACACACCCATCGCGGTGAAGATTTCACCTGACCTGGATACGGATGCGATCGGGCGTATAGCCGAGGTGCTGACCCGCCGAGGCATCGACGGGATTGTGGCCACCAATACCACCACTACCCGACCTCTGGATTCAAACATATACCCCCAGGCTTCGCAGACAGGCGGCTTGAGTGGCGCGCCATTGGCGACTCTTTCACATCACGTGATCAGAGAACTCAGGCAACATACGCCGTCCAACTTTCCGATCATCGGTGTCGGCGGCATTGTAGATGCTGCATCTGCCCAAGCTGTTTTCTCCGCTGGGGCAACTCTGATTCAGCTATACAGCGGACTCATTTACCGTGGTCCCGCCCTGGTGCGGGAGATACTGAAAGCCCTCGAGGCGGCAGATGCCGCCGGGCGCTGACTGGTCAACACCAACATGACAAGCAGGTATTCCAACCCACTCCTCCATCTCAATGATCAAGATGGGGTCTATCCGCCATCCTGGTACGCAGCCACGGCCACCGGCATTCCGGAAACACAGCCACTACAAGGCGACCATCGCTGTGATGTTGCCGTCATCGGGGGCGGCTTTACCGGTCTCTCCGCTGCCCTGAACCTTGCCGAGCGTGGATACTCGGTGAGTCTGCTCGATGCCCATCGCATTGGCTGGGGCGCGAGCGGCCGCAATGGAGGTCAGGTTGGCACAGGACAGCGCGTGGCCCAGGATGAACTCGAGCAAAAAATGGATAGCGGCCTTGCCCGTGATGCCTGGAAAATCGCCGAAGAGGCCAAGGGACTGGTCACAGACCTTATCGCCCGGCACCAGATTCCCTGTGACTACCGGAGCGGTTCGATTCATGCCAATCACCGGCGTCGCTATGATCATCACTCCCGGCAGTTTGTCGAACTGCTCAACGAAAAATACGACTACGACAAGATCCGGTATGTACCACCGGATGAGATGCAGACCCTGGTCGGTTGCAAAGGCTATTCCGCTGGCACGCTCGATATGGGCGCGGGCCATCTGCACCCACTCAATTACGCACTAGGTATTGCCCGAGCGGCAATGACGGCTGGCGCAGCGTTATTTGAGCGCTCCGAAGTCACCCACATAGACATCGGAGATCCAGTACGCCTTTACACAGCTCAGGGCTCTCTGACTGCAAGATATGTGCTCTACGCGTGCAACGGCTATATCGGCTCGCTAGAAAAATCCATCGGCCAGCACGTGATGCCGATTAATAACTACATCATTGCAACCGAACCGCTAGATGATGATTGCGTCCGCAAGCTCATTGCCAACGGTGCCTGTGTGTCGGATTCGCGCTTTGTGGTCAATTACTTCCGATGCTCGGCGGATAACCGAATGCTTTTTGGTGGCGGTGAAAGTTATGGTTACCGCTTCCCCGGGGATATCAAAACCTTTGTGCGAAGGTACATGCTCAAAATTTACCCAGATCTAAAAGAAGCAAAAGTAGAGTATGGCTGGGGCGGCACGCTAGCCATTACCATGTCACGCCTGCCCTATTTTCAGCGTCATAGTGCGAATATCTTCTCAGCATCCGGGTACTCCGGCTCGGGGGTTGCACTTGCCACCGGCGCCGGCGTCATGCTTGCGGAAGCGATCGATGGCATAGCCAGCCGGTTCGACGTCATGAACCGGCTCCCGACACCGCGCTTTCCTGGAGGCCGAGCCCTGCGATCTCCGTTGCTTGCCCTTGCGATGACCTGGTTCGCAATACGCGACCGACTTTGATTCGAAAGCTCGCGAGGGCCCAACAACCTAAGTCAGAAAGACTATTGCTGTGCAACGCGCCTGAAACAAAGTGAGCGGTTATTGGCCGGCATCGGAACATCAGCATCAAGAACAAAACCCTGATCCTGGGCAACCCGAGTGAGGTCCTCGAAGTTTCGGATACCGCTCACGGGGTCGCGCGCTTTCAGCCATTGATCAAACTGCGCGTTGCTGGGCTCAAGCGGACGGTCCGCATATCGATAGGGTCCGTAGAGGTACATCCCCTGCCCTGGTGCAAGAACATCCCCTGCCGCTACAAACAACTGGCACGCACCCTTCCAGGCAACGATATGTAATGTATTGATACAGACGATTGCGTCAGCCTGAGGCAGTTTCAGGCTATCCGACAGCAGGTCTACGCTGATCGGCGCAAGGCAGTTATCGCCTGCTTCTTCCTGCCAATGGGATATCCCTTCAAGATTCTCCTGTAAATCACTCGGAAGCCATTCGAGATCTGGAAAGGCAGACGAAAAATAGGCTGCATGCTGTCCGGTTCCGCTGCCGACCTCCAATACCCTGCCACGCTTGGGAAGGCACTGCCGTAAAACCTCAAGGATAGGTTCCCGATTGCGATCACAGGCGATGGCGTAAGGTTTTTCTGGGCTCGAACTATTCATGGCAGCGGGTCTCAGCCGGATGTCATATCCCC
>JBMUHF010000309.1:0-2019 GCA_050302555.1 Arenicellales bacterium
GATACCAATGCCCGGATGATGTTCTCCGTAGACATTCCTTTTTATCAGGGTGGCCTGGTCGATTCACGTGTGAGAGAGGCAGCAGAAAATTTGAACGCGGCGCGCTATGACCACGAAGCGGCTATTCGTGAACTGCGCCTTGCCACGCGACAGACATTCCTCGGCATGAAGAGCCGTCTGCGGCGGATCGATGCGCTGGCCGAAGCCGTCCGTGCAGGGGAAAATGCTCTACTCGCAAAAGAAGAAAGTTTTGCTGCAGGCCTCACCACAAACATTGCGGTGCTCGATGCGCAGCGAGACCTCTTCCAGGCGGAACGCGACTACCTCAAGGCGCGGTATGACTACATACGGCAGATGCTCGAACTTGAAGAATTGGTCGGCAACCTCGATGAAGACGATGTTCGCCGGGTGAACGCGCTTCTGGTGAAGACCGACTAGCCGGAAACCGGAGGCCGCATCGCGAACACGATCCGGCGCTCTCCCAGTACGGTGCTAAAGTGCGCCGTTACCCGACCTATCCCGCCCAGTACTACGGCGGATCCTACCGAACCAAGCGACACCAAATCTCCGGCGCGAAGGGCTCTTCCACGCGCTGCGAGCAGTTCTTGCAGTGCGGCTACAGCATTTAGCGGTTCCCGGTTTTCCGAGAGACTCAGGCCCTCGGTCAGGATTTCTCCCGCGCGGTTGGCGAGCACTGCCTTCATGGGCCCGTTAAGAATTTCCGCATCACCAGCCTCGTCAATCGGCCAAGGTGCTCCCAGCACCAGGTAGCGTACTCCCGCGTTCACCGCAGACATTGCAGCCCATTGACCTTGTTGCTCTACCCGGAGCAACCGGTCGCGCACGATCACCGCCGGGATAAGCTCGGAGAAATATTCGTGCAGTGAGGGCGGTGCGCCGACACCGACTGTGCGCTCCGCGCGAACGCGCAGCAGCCACCCCAGCTGTGCGGACTGATCCGAACCCTTCGCCCCATACAGGGTCGCACCGCTGGAGGTGAACATATTTTCAAGAACAGGCACGACCACCGTCCGCCCATCTGCCGCTAGTTCACAAAGATACCCGGCAACCCCACCGTAGTCCGGCGCCAGGTTCATCAGCAGTAAATCCTGAACCTCAATCGCGACGCCGGCTTTGAGCTGCGGCAAAAGCGTCGTCATTTTTTGCCGCGCTGTGAAAGCCTCAAGGGTCTGCTCAAGCGCCTCCTGACCAGCGTTCGCACCTGAAATTGATGTCGCGCCGAGCAACAAAATCCCGAACGAAAGAAATATCCGAGTGAGGCAACTCCTCGGGGGTCGCGTTATCGTGTGCACGCACTCTTGACCTGGACGGTGGATACTGCCAACATGATGCCAATCGATCAGCCCAGCATCAAGTGGCACGCCACGATGCTCCCTTCTGGATTCCAGCTGGTGACAGAACCCTCCAGAATATCTGCTAGCCGAATCACCATTACAGAGGCTGGACGGTTGTTTGGAATATCCACGAACACAATTCGCAGAAGGGTGAAAAATGGCCATCTTACGCCCTTCCAGAGACACCAGCCTGGGGGGCGCCCTCGCTATGTTTTCGACATCAATGATCTCGTCCGTGTGTTTGGAGAGCCTCAGATCCAATCACACGACACGTTTCACGATAGTGACAGCGGCATGTCACGGCACGTTCCAATAGAAGAAAGTACTGAAAATGCAGAGATTTTTGAGAAACTCGACTCGTTCCACCAACTTGAAAGAGAGCACGCTGCCTTGAAAGCAAAATTCGAAGCCCAAAGCCGGCATCTGGAAGATCTGCAGCGGCTACTGACCCCACGGCTTGAGGCGCCCCAGCCCGTGGGCCACCGTGCCGCCCAATATCTCGGAGAGCTCGCCAGAGCGTTCAAAGGAGAAAACCGATAATGCCTGTACTGCCTTCCATCCGAAACTGGCCACGGCTTGCAGGATTGTTTTTGGGCGCACTGATATTGGTCGCCACCCCCATCGGTGCCGGAGCCAATACCGCGAATGACCCGCTACAACCTTT
>JBMUHF010000310.1:0-1143 GCA_050302555.1 Arenicellales bacterium
GCGAAGACTTCAATGCCGTCAATGTCACCGTCACGACAACGCGCCGCCGCCGCGCCATAAGCCCGGACGGTGCGTCGGATATCCCAGTCTTCCATCGCTTTGGGAAAAGCCCGGTGAGCGGGCTCGCGGACGGCAGAAGGCGCGATCACCGGCAGCCAGTCGCCAGCATAGTTTGAGGTGCGCCGGCCAAGGTGAGAGATCTGACACATGGTCGCGGCACCGTGGGCGTGCACTCCCTGAGCAAGTTTCCGAAAGTGCGGCACGATGGCGTCATCGCCTGCATAGAGATTGCCATAAGCCGCGGGCGAGTCTCGCGCGACCAGAGTCCCACCGCCGAACATCGTCAGGCCGATGCCTCCTTTGGCCTTTTCTTCGTGGTAGAGCCGATAGCGCTCCTTGGGCAGACCCTCCTCTGAATAAGCTGGTTCATGACTGGTCGACATGACACGGTTCTTGAGCGTCAGGTGCTTCAGCGTCATTGGCTGCAGTAACGGATCAGTCTTGGAATTCATAGGCTCAGCCTCGCTTTAAGGGCAGGGTAGCGCAGCGAAAGGAGCCTCCAATCGACGGCACACAATCAAAAGAGAGTCGTTCCACCGCGAACCCATGCCGGGTCTCGAGTAGTTGATTAATGGACTCACAGGCAGGATCATCGCGCGCCAGAATATAGTTGGGGCCAGTGACCAGAACATTGGTTGCAAGCGCCGCTTGCTCGACGCGGTTCACCGATACCGTTTCAAAGTCTATACTGACCCGCTTGCCCTCAAGATTTATAAAAGGACTCGTGGCCGCCTCGCACCACATCGCAAGGTCGGGGCCGATCACATTCCAGCAACAGTCCAGGTGTAGCACATCATGGGGGATGATCACGATCTCGCGCTCGATGCCGCGCCCGCGCAGTACATCGGCAAGCCACTCAATACCTTCACGACTTGAGCGTGCACCGAGGCCTAAGAATAGCCTGTCAGGGGCGGGCATCACGTCACCGCCTTCCAGAAAAACATCTTTGGGCATCCGGATGTAATTCGCGGAATCGACCTCTGCGAGCAGGGGATCGATCCCAAGATGCTCGGCGTTGCGCGAGGCATACCGCGAGTTGGCCTGAAAATACAGTCCGTCAACCACAAAACCGATATCTCTCGG
>JBMUHF010000311.1:0-2394 GCA_050302555.1 Arenicellales bacterium
CGAAGCAGTATCTGCGCAACGGCTTTGCCGACGCCGGTCCCGGCACCGGTCACAATTGCCACTTTGGGTTGCTCTGTCATGGTGTCGATTTTTCCCTAATCGGAAAGGAGATTCTTCGAAGAAAGGTGATTCATGATCTGCCCGACCAGAGCCTCAGGGGGGTGCTCTGCGGCCTGCAGTGTGACCTCAGGATGACTGGGCGCCTCGTAGATCGAGTCGATACCGGTAAAGTTTTCTAACTCGCCTGCGCGTGCTTTCTTATACAGGCCTTTAGGATCGCGGGCCTCACAGACCGTAAGCGGTGTATCTACAAACACCTCAACAAAAGGGACGCCAGCAGCAATTTCCCGGGCCATCGCCCGTTCGTTTGCAAACGGTGAGATGAATGAGGCAATCACAATAAGTCCGGCGTCTGCCATCAGTTTCGCTACCTCGGCGACACGGCGAATGTTCTCCACCCGATCGGCATCAGTAAAGCCCAGATCCCTGCAAAGACCATGGCGCACGTTGTCCCCATCCAGAAGATAAGTGTGCCGCCCTGCACCATGGAGCTTTTGCTCAAGGGCATCAGCCACGGTCGATTTTCCTGATCCTGACAGACCGGTAAACCAGATCACGCATGGCTGATGGTTGTGAGCTTGGGCGCGGGCAGACTGATCGATCTTGGTCTGCTGCCAGGAAATATTGGTCGATCGGCGCAGTGCGAAATCGATAATGCCGATACCGAGAATCCCAGTGCCTGGCGCATCCAGAAACAACACCACAGGACGGAGTTCTGTTGCACTTTGCGGATTACAGGGGATCGCTTGATCAAGCGCAATCTTGCAGTAGGCAATCTGGTCTTTAGCCAACACCTTTGCCGCGAGGTGCTCGCCGCTTCGACGGTCTATGTTGTAAGTCAGGTCGGTGACCTGTACCCCGAAACTCTGTCCAACGCCCGCACCGCGGTAACTTCGCTCGGGCAGCATGGGTTCGGAAGCGAGCCAGATAAGATGGCAGGCGAACTGATCTGCCGGCGCATTCGGCTGTGAATCTCCCGCCGGGTCCTGCGACGCCAGTTTCCTGAGTTCATCCTCCGGGCAGGCAGCAAAATCAAGCAGCGCCTCCAATAACTCGGCCTGCGTTGCGTTTAATGTATCGCTACTCAAAAGGACTGGCCTCTTTGGGGCTTGGAGATATCAGGCATCCAGCAATTCTGCCTCGAGTGGGAAGGTCGACAACAGTTCGTAACCGCTTTCTGTGACCAGGATCTGCTGTTCGAGTTTAACCCCATCACGTTCACCGGGCGCACCCATGTAACTCTCGACACAGATCACCATGTCCTTTTCAATGACGCCGTCATAGGGGTTTTCACCCCGGAATGCGGGTTTGACCTGCGGGTATTCATCGGACATGCCCACACCATGAATCACGCAGGGGTAGGCATTCTGTTGAAACTCTTCTGCCGGCACATAAGCCCTTTTTTGGAACTCACTTAAGCTGATGCCTGGGCAAATCAAAGCGAGATTATGGCTGATCTCCTCCCATGCAAGCCGGTAGAGTTCGCGTTGGCGTGCCGTTGCCTGGGCAGGACCGCAAAGAAAGGTGCGAGAGACATCGGCAAAATAACCGCGCGGACCCACCATGTCCGTATCCAAACCGACCAGGTCTCCGGATTCGACCCGTCGAGGCGACGCTTCCTGCAGCCAGGGGTTGATTCGCGGTCCCGATGCCAGCATGCGACCTTCGTGCCAGTCTCCGTTGTTTGCCAGATTGGTGTAGTTGAGCAGCCCCCATAACTTGAGCTCACTGACACCAGGCTTTATCGCCTGCTCCAGTCGGGTGATCCCGTGCTCGGCTACCGCAACCGCCCACCGGATGCAGTTGATTTCATCGGGCGACTTGATCACCCGAGCGGGTTCGCTGATCAGCACGCCATCAATAACCTCAAGTCCCCGATCTGCAAATGCTCGAGTGAGACTGGGATTCACATACTCCAGGGCGACCCGACGATTATCGGTACCGATCTCGCTCAGATAACTCACGGCATCATCAGCCAGCAATGCCGCATAGTCGGCGAGCCGTTCAGCCCCGTCAAAAAAGGAAATGGGCCGACCCGGACGCACTTCGTCAGCCCATGACGACCCATCCATTGCGCCATGTATCACCGTGGGCCCCTCGACTGAAAGAAAAGCGTAGGTCTGGGGCATGTGGGACTGGAATAATGGATAGTCCCGGTAGTTCACGGCGTAGCGCAGGCTGACCGGACTTACCAACAGACACATGGCAGCGCCGGTTTTTTCAAGTTGCTCGCGCAGCCGCGCTAAACGCCAACGGTGCAGACGGTTGTCATCGACTGGTTCGGGCTGGCGGTGCTGGGCGAGATCGCTCCAGTCATCCGCAAGGATCAATGCA
>JBMUHF010000312.1:0-5283 GCA_050302555.1 Arenicellales bacterium
AAGATCATGCCCAGAAACAATTGATCGACCCAAACAAACATCGCCAGAAATAGATGCCATACGATGGCAAAGAAAATCATTGCGCGGGCTGGACGCACCTTGTGCCCAACCATATCAAGATCGCTTAGAGAAGATGCATCGGCCGCCCAAACAACAGCGATTCCTGACCAGTAATTGCCTGATTCCCTCAGGGTACAGGAAGTCCTGCATGTCCAATCAGATTGCGTTTGCGACCGCATCCTTGCGTAACACTGATTTGCGCCAGCGCACGGCGATGACCAGCGTCAACACGATGCCTATCACCATATACAAACTCATGGTTCGGTGAAAGTTGATGCTGTCAATCAGCCAACCCGCAACCATCAGACTTATCGGCAGAGTGTAAATCGCCAGCATCCTGACGCCCATGATCCGCCCCCAGAATGCCGGATCTGAAGTACGCATCAGCAACCCCACCAAGGGTACCAGCGAAAGATTGTGTGCGAGACCCGCCAACCCCAACAAGATCATGCCCAGAAACAATTGATCGACCCAAACAAACATCGCCAGAAATAGATGCCATACGATGGCAAAGAAAATCATTGCGCGGGCTGGACGCACTTTGTGCCCAACCATACCGAGAATAATCGAGCCCACTAACGAACCAATGGCAAAGCTTGCCATGAGATAACCCAGGCCCGTCTGGTCGGTGCCAAATATTTCCCGGGCCACATAGGGTAGCAATCCGATGGACAAGGGGAATGCCGTGAAGTTAACCAGTACGGCAATCCACATGGCTGCCCGCAGATGCGGTGTCTTCCAGACATATTGCAATCCCTCGCGCAATTCCTTCCATGGTGAAAAACTTGACGATGCTGAAGGGGGGTGGGAAGCGTTTCCCTCACCTATATGAACCAGAATCGCGAGAGTGAACGCGAGTCCCAGACAAAACAGAGCGACAATCACCAGATAGGTTACCGTGATACCGACAATAGCAAACAGGCCAGACCCCACCAGCGCTCCCACAATGCGGGCCGAATCCACGGTAGTTCGCGTGAGGCTTGTTGCCGTTAGAAGAAGTCTCGCAGGTACCAGTGAGGCCATCAATGAAGAGCGGATACCTTGCTCGGAGGGCCTCACTAATCCTGAAAAAAATGCGATAGCAAGAACCAACTCAGAGGTCAGATTCCCAGTCAGGATCACCAGTACCACAACGGACGAAAGGGCTACGTAGCATGTCCGCAGAATGCAAATCAGCCGGCGTTGTCCGATGCGATCGGCAACCACACCCAGCATCGGCGACAAAAGCGTGCCAAGAAACAACAACGCCCCGAATACCGTAAGCAACAGGACGGAGCCCGTCTCGACCAGGATGTACCAACCCAGGACGAGCGTTTCCATTTCCAGCGCCCATGAGGTGACGAGGTCCGCCGTCCATTGAAACCGGTAGTTACGGATTCGAAACGGCTCAAAGATGGCAGCACGCCGAAGCAGACTCAATTTGCGCCCGTTCCCAATCTAATCCACTAGAACTGGCGCGCCCAGTCGGCTACGGCGCTGACGAGTTCGCCATCCATGCCATCAAAGAAATGATTCGCGCCCTTAATCATCTGTTGGGAGTATTGGGCATTGTGGGCCGAGCCCTCCGTTCGAGCATCCACAGTATCCAATACACCGGGTAAATCCTCGTCACCATATAGATCGAGCACCGGAATCGTGATCTTTTTCAGTGATTGTGCGCTGTTGATGTGACTGTCCTTTTGGGTTGCCCCCATCCCGATAGCAATCAACCCTTTGACATCGCTGGAATGTCGGGAAAGGTAATAACTCGACATCGTAGCACCCTGACTGTGAGCCGCAATCAGTAAAGTCTGGATACCTCTATCTTTCAGGAACGCTTCGGCCGCGCGCAGTCGCGAGGGCACTTCCGGATATAGTGCGACATATTCCTCATACTGCGCTTCGTTATGCAGGATCGGCATCTGGATGGAGAGCGTGTTCCAGCCATGTGCTGTCATTTCGACCCGAATAGGCTGCACCACCTGTTGCCAGTTTGGATGGATACCGGTGCCATGCACTACGATCATCCCTTTATCCGAACCATCTTCGGCCTCCATATAGATTGCAAAGATCTCCCGGCCTTCGACCACGAGGTCAACAGCCTCGCCATCCATAATCGAGTCCTCTACCTGCTCGCGCCAGCGCTGCTCCTTTTCAAGATCTGAAGCCGCTACTGGCGCGGCCAACATCAGTAATGTTATCCAGGCAATAGTCAGGGGCATCATCGTTCATATCTCCAAAATCATGTCAGCGTCTATTTTTAAAGTACTCATTTATCCTAAATTATAGATTTTTCGGGGATTTTTCGGTTCAGCGTGAATCTGTTGAAAATGCCAGGGGCCTCTTTTTATAATCCCGATCACGTTCGCGATGGCGTCGCGGACGATCGTACTTGGCACTGTGTTCTGAACTCACCAGCCACAGTATTGAGGCATCCTGTACGCCCGGATGAATTTTCCGGGCTGATGCCTTCAAGATCACCCGGACAACACGAGGTGATCAAGATGAATGCCACTCTCCAAAGACCCGATTTCTTTGGGCTGCCAAACGGCTCGAAAAGCCCACTCCCCTTCTCTGCTTCTGAGTACGACAGACGACTCATCGCGCTTAGACAATTGATGACAGACAAGGGGCTTCGCGCCGTTCTGCTCACTTCCATGCATAACGTCGCCTACTACTCCGGATTCCTGTACTGCAGTTTCGGCCGACCGTACGCATGTATCGTGACCGAGACTGGCTGTACCACGATTTCCGCCAATATCGATCTGGGGCAACCCTGGCGGCGTTGTTACGGCGATAACCTAATCTATACCGACTGGAAGCGTGATAATTATTGGCGTGCAGTGAATCATGTGCTGGCGGACGCCCGTGCTGTTGGTATTGAAGGTGACCACCTTACCCTCGCCGCTCATCAGAAGCTGGAAACACTTAGCACCAATATTCGGGTTGAAGATATCGGCAATGAAATCATGGCGCTGCGGATGATCAAATCGGTGGAAGAAATTGAACTCATCAAAGGTGGTGCGCGCATCGCCGATATCGGTGGTGAGGCAGTGCGGGAGGCGATCCGCGCCGGCGCAAGAGAAATTGATATTGCCATGGCTGGACGAGATGCCATGGAACTCGCTATTGCCAAGGCCTATCCCGACAGTGAGATTCGAGACTCCTGGGTGTGGTTTCAGTCAGGCATCAACACGGACGGGGCGCATAACCCGGTTACAACCCGGCAATTGGAAACGGGTGACATTCTGAGTCTGAATACCTTCCCGATGATCTCCGGATATTACACGGCACTTGAGCGGACACTGTTTCTCGACGACGTGGATCCGGCTTCTCTGAAAATCTGGCAGGCCAACGTTGATGCCCACGAACTCGGATTGTCACTAATCAAACCGGGTGCCAAGTGCTCTGACATCTGCACACAGATTAATGAACATTTCGCCTCACTAGATCTTCTGCCATACCGCACATTTGGTTATGGACACTCCTTTGGCGTGCTGTCGCATTACTACGGACGGGAAGCGGGGTTGGAGCTGCGGGAGGATATCGATACCGTTCTTGAGCCCAACATGGTGATCTCCATGGAGCCCATGCTGACCATTCCGGAAGGAAGGCCCGGCGCCGGCGGTTATCGGGAACATGACATTCTGGTGATCACGCAAAACGACTCAGAAAACATTACCGCGTTTCCCTATGGCCCCGATCACAATGTGATTTCGGGTCTGTAGAATCAGGGTCGGTACTACTCGTAACGTGGAGCGGTATCAGGCGTTGCATCCAACTCCCGCGCATAACGGTGACCCGCGTAAACCGCAGCGGCAATAATTGCTGGCGCCTCGCAGTCACCGATGCGATGCAGAGTGGGCGCATCAGGGGATAACTCCTGCTGGAGGCGCTCGTTCAGAGTCTGATACAGCGCGTCATTAGGCTGTCGCGCCGTCACCATCACCAGAGCATCCGCCCTGATAGATTGCTCCTGATCGGTATAGGCGCTGACGATCCTGACATTCTGGGCGTCATATGACAGCAACTGATGACCCGTTTGAAGGACGACACCAAGATCGAGAAGACGTTTTTGTACATAAAAACGCTCCGAGGTGTAGTCACACCAGGACGAGACCACATCCTCAGGTGTCACCAGCGTCACCGGTTGCCCGGCAAGGCGGATTTTCTCGGCGACAAGGCCGCCCATATAAAAACTGTCATCGTCATACACCAGCGTGGGCCCTTGCGGAATCCGGCCCGCCATAATGTCATCGGGGGTCAGAATATTTACCCCCGCATCCAGCGAATCAAAAGGATAAGGATGGGATCGGCCAAAACCGTCTGCCCGCCACGTCGCACCGGTTGCAATGACGACGTGGTCGACGCCCGTCGAAAAGACGTCATCAGCACTGAGTTCACTTTCGCGAAAGACCTCGACGTTGGTCATCTTTTCTATTTGCTGCACGCGATAATCCCGCACCCGAACCCATTCGACGAGGCCGGGTAGCGTCGCCTCACGGGTGACCCGTCCGCCGAGTTCCCGCATAGCTTCTGCAAGCATGACCCGGTAGCCTCGCTGGCCAAGGGCGCGCGCCGCCTCCAGGCCCGCAGGACCCGCGCCGACCACCAGAACCTGGGAGTCGGAATCCTTGTGGGCAATAACTTCAGGGTGCCAATTGCGTCGATACTCCTCCCCCATCGTCGGATTCTGTGTACAGCGAATTGGAGTCCCCAGTCCGTCACCGGTGTAGCAGATGTTACAGCCAATACATTCGCGGATATCCTCCAAGCTACCTTCCTTGATCTTGTTCGGCAGGAAGGGGTCTGCGATCGAGGGTCTCGCGGCACCGATAAAATCAGTGATCCCCCGCTTTACTTGGGATGCCATGGTGTCAGGCGAGGTGAAACGGCCTACCGTCACGACCGGCTTGGTTGTCACCGACTTTACAAAAGACATGTGCTCTTCGAGTGACCCTTCCCTGAAAAATCGTGAAACACCCATCTCCTGGTAGTAATTGTTGATATTGATATCCCAAAGATCAGGCAACTCGGCCAGCATCTCAAGTCGGTCCCGGCGCTCCTGGGTCAGTTCTAAAGACTCGCCATCATCACCGCCCACCGAGTAGCGTACCGCCACAGCGCAGCGGTCTCCTACGGCTTCCTTAGTTTCCTCAATCAGCTCGCGCAGCAGTCGGGTCCGGTTCTCCATAGACCCGCCGTACTCATCGGTTCGAAGATTCGTCTGGGCTGAGAGGAAAT
>JBMUHF010000313.1:0-3499 GCA_050302555.1 Arenicellales bacterium
GGCGCTATCGTTAATGTCGCCTCCTGCTGGGGAGTACACCCGGGACCCAATCACCCGATCTACTGCATGTCCAAGGCAGCTGTCGCATCGATGACGCAGTGTCTAGGGCACGATCATGCCCATCAGGGAATCAGAATCAACGCCGTCTGCCCCAATGAGGTGGATACACCGATGCTACGCTCGGGTTTTGAGTCCCGGGGATTGGATCCGGACACGGCGATCGCATCTCTAGATGCCTCCGTGCCTTTAGGACGCATTGCGCAGCCGCAGGAGATCGCCGATGTCGTAGTCTTTCTTGTATCAGAAAGTGCGCGGTACATCTGCGGCACCCTGGTGGAAGTCAACGGCGGCAAAGCCGTTCGCTAGGTCATGGGCAAAGTTGCACTCATCACTGGAGGCCGAAGTGGAATCGGTCTTGCCTGCGCCCAAAAACTTTCACAGAAAGGTTATGACGTCGTTACGGCGCAGCGCTCGCCAGCCGCGGATTTTTACAGCATCGAAGCCGACTTTTCAGACCCCGAAACCCCACAGAAAGTCATCCAGCAGGTAATCGATCGTCATGACCGTCTGGACGCGCTAATCAACAATGCCGGTATCATGCTTGAAGATACGGTCGAAGAGATGTCGCTTCAAGATTGGAACCGCACACTCCATATAAATCTCACGGCACCGTTTCTATTGATCAAGCACGCCACGCCTCATCTGAAAGGCAATGGTGCAATTGTCAATGTCGGCTCAATCGAAGGGCTCGGATCGAATCCACAGCACGCAGCCTACTGCGCCTCCAAGGCAGGTTTACATGCCCTGACCAGAGCGGTGGCGGTCGACGCCGGCCCACAAGGCATCCGCTGCAACGCCATTGCTCCGGGGTGGATCGATACTGAACTCAACGAGGAGTTTATCGAATCTATGGCCAACCCGACGACTTTCCGAGAACAGATCGGGGGGATCCACCCTTTGCGGCGCACCGGCAAACCAGAGGAAGTGGCGGCGCTCGTTGCGTGGCTGGTGTCTGATGAGGCTTCGTTTGTGACCGGCCAGATCTATACCATTGACGGCGGCCGACTCGCCCAATTACCGATGCCGTAGAGTCGAAACCTGGACCGTTAACCGATCATCATCGCCACCCGTTACTAAAATTGTTGAAAAAGGGATAAACGTTATGCAATCACATGCACGGGTCGTTGTCGTCGGAGGCGGATGCGTCGGTGCCAATATTCTTTACAGTCTGGCGCATCGAGGCTGGACTGATACCTGTCTCGTCGAGCGGACGGAACTTACCGCGGGTTCCACATGGCATGCAGCCGGGTTGATCCCGCTCTATTCCTTTTCCTATAAGTTTGGACGGCTGATCCAGAAAACCATTGATCTCTATGAGGGGCTTGAGGCGGAGACCGGTCAAAACATCGGTTGGCATAAATGCGGTCAGTTACGGATTGCCGAATCCGCCGACCGTATGGATGAGTACCTCAATTACGCCTCGATTGCCCAGACGCAGGGGGTCCGGGCCGAAATCCTCAACCCTGAACAAACTGTTGATCTCTGGCCGCTGATGCAACGCAGCCCCAACCTGCTGGGAGCCGTCTATAACCCGGATGACGGTCACATTGCACCGGCCGATGTCACCCAGGCCCTCGCCAAAGGAGCGAAACAGCTCGGCGCCAACATTTATCTCAACACCCAGGTCAATACCATTGACGCACTCCCCTCCGGCGAGTGGAAAGTCAGCACCAACCAGGGCGACATTGTCTGTGAGCACGTGGTCACGGCGACGGGGAACTATGTTCAGCAAACCGCAAGAATGTTGGGCATGGAACTGCCCAGTTTTCCGATCCTGCACCAGTACTGGGTGACCGAGACCGTGCCCCAGGTCCGTGAACGCAAAGATCGGGGACTCCCTGAACTGCCGGTGCTGCGCAACGAAGCGATCAACGGCTATGTCCGCGAGGAACGGGACGGACTGATGTTCGGCCCCTACGAACGCCCAGGAAACCTTGAGCACTTCGCGCGGGACGGAGTGCCCGACTGGTTCGGCGCGGATCTGTTGCCTGAAAACATGGAAGCGGTCGAGGAAAACTGGACCGCAGCGCTTGAGCTTGTTCCGGTACTCGGAGAAGTGGGTATCCAGGCAAACGTGCGCGGTCCGATCTGCGCCTCTCCCGATAACCTTCCGCTATGTGGTCCGGCTTGGGGCAAGCGTAATCTGTGGCTCGCTGAGAGTTTTACTGGCGGTCTTTTGATGGGCGGCGGTCTGGGCTCAGAGCTCGCCAACTGGATTGTTGACGGTGAGCCGCATATCGATCTCGGCGAAGTGGATCCAAGGCGTTTTGGATCCTATGCCAACACGGTCTACACCGGGCACAAGAATAAAGAGGCTTTTGGCCACAACTTCGGCATTCACTATCCCGGCTACGAATGGCCCGCGGCTCGCCCCGCGAAAATGATGCCCTGTTATGACCGGCTGAGTGCTGCCGGCGCTGTCTGGGGCGCTGTATATGGATGGGAGATTCCCCTGTGGTTTGCGCCGGAAGGTGCCGAAGCGCGGGATGTCTGGAGCTACCGCAACTTCAACTCGATGCCACACATCGGTGCCGAGTGCCGCGCGGTACGTGAATCCGTCGGGCTTTTCGAGATGACCCCCATGGCCAAGTTCGAAGCAAGTGGTCCCGGGACGGAAGACTGGCTGAACCGTATCCTTGCCAACAGGATGCCAAGACAAATCGGTGGAATCGTGCTGGCACACCTTTTGACCCGTAAAGGCACTGTTCGCTCGGAATTCACCGTTACCCGCCTGGGTGAGATGCACTTTTTCCTCGTCGGTACACCCCGGGGCGAGCGCCATGATTTTGACGTGCTGCAAAAATCGCTGCCGGCAGATGGCAGTGTTCGCCTCACCAATGTAACCGCCGAGCGCGGCGGCCTGACCGTCGTCGGACCCAACGCCCGCGACCTGCTGAGTGGATTGGTCGATGGGGACCTGGGTAACGATACCTTCCCCTGGATGAGCGCTCAATCAGTGACCGTAGGACTCGCTTCCGACGTAAGGATGATGCGCATCAACTACGAAGGCGAGCTCGGCTGGGAACTGTATCACCCGATTGCCTACAACCTACATCTCTTTGAAGAGATCTGCCGCGCAGGTGAAGCCCATGGCCTCAAGCATTGCGGTTACCGGGCAATTGAGTCATTGCGCCTTGAGAAATCCTATCGCGCGATCTACCGGGACCTTGATCTTGAACATACTGCCCTTGAGGCCGGCTTGGACCGCTTTATCAAATGGGACAAAGAAGACTTCGTTGGTCGTGAACTGCTCCTGCGCCAGCGTGAATCCGGTCTTGAAAAGAAAATAGTCACGCTCAAAGTTGAAACCGTAGACGCCGATGCGTGGATGAACGAAAGTGTGTTCTTTGACGGCAAGTTGGTTGGGCGCATCACCTCAGGCGCCACCTCGCACCATATCGGTAACTGTCTGTCGATGGCTTACGTCAATATTGATCAG
>JBMUHF010000314.1:0-18712 GCA_050302555.1 Arenicellales bacterium
AACGCACGTGAAACTTTGGGAAAATGCCAGGATTGTTTCCATGGCGGATAAGGTCCCCGGGACAGAAGTCATCGAAGAGGGGGCGTTGTTGACAGATGGAGATGAAATCGTCGCGGTGGGGCGGCGGGTGGATATCCTTTCGGATCCAGCGTTTGCGGAAGAAGGCAAAGAAGTCGATGAAGCAGTTGACTGCGCCGGCGGCTTGTTGCTGCCGGGCCTCATTGACTGTCATACACATCTGATATTCGGGGGAGACCGTTCGCGCGAATTTGAGCAACGGCTTGAGGGTGTCAGTTATCAGGAGATCTCAAGACAGGGCGGGGGAATAGGTCGACGGTTGCGGCAACCCGAGAAAGTTCGGAGCAGGACTTGCGGTCTTCGGCGTCGGGTCGTGTATCCCGGATGTGTGCTAATGGCGTCACCACGTTGGAAGTCAAGAGTGGATACGGACTGACACTTAAAGATGAGGAAAAAATGCTTTCGGTGGCGCGATCACTTTCTGAAAGATTGCCCGTGTCCGTCCATACGACGTTCCTGGGAGCGCATGCTATTCCGGAAGAATTTCATGAAAAAAGTGATGACTACATTCAACTGGTCTGCGAAGAAATGTTGCCGTCGGTCGCAAAACAACAGTTGGCCGACAGCGTTGATGCCTTCTGCGAAAATATTGCCTTTAGCAGCCAACAGGTCCGCCAGGTCTTCGAGAAAGCCCGCGGACTGAGCCTGCCCGTACGCCTGCACGCAGATCAACTGACCAATTGTGGAGGAGCCGCACTGGCAGCCGAGTTTGGTGCGCTGTCGGCAGACCATTTGGAGTACACCGATGAAGCGGGTGTAAAGGCGCTCGCAGAATCAGGCACCGTTGCCGTCCTACTCCCCGGTGCGTTTTACTTTTTGAAAGAAAAACAATGTCCGCCTGTGGAACTGTTTCGTGAGAATCAGGTACCGATCGCCTTGGCTACGGACTACAACCCCGGCAGTTCTCCCGTTGATTCACTCCTGCTGGTACTCAACATGGCTTGTGTGATGTTCGGACTAACGCCGCGCGAGGCAGTTGCCGGTGTCACTGTTCACGCGGCGAAAGCGCTTGGACTTTCGGATCGCGGTGTGCTGAAGCCTGGGAGTAGGGCAGATTTTGCGGTGTTCGATGTCGAGACACTGTCGCATCTTTGTTACCCGATCGGGGTGGAGCCAGCCCGGATGGTGGTTCAGGCAGGTTGCCTGACGAGTCCGCCTCACAAAGCGTTATGAGCAGCACGGTAGATGTGGCCGTGATCGGCGCTGGAGCCGCTGGTCTGGCGGCGGGGCACGCGCTGAGTGCGAGTGGACTCACTTTCGTGGTATTGGAAGCGGACGCGCGTATCGGTGGTCGCGCCCACACCGAGATCATGCCTGATGGCACTCCTTTCGACCTTGGCTGTCACTGGATGCATTCGGCCAGCCTTAATCCTTTTGTCAAAACCGCAGACGCGCTGGGTGTTCACTATGAGCGCCGCGAGGGTTATGGACGCTCCGCTTTTTTTCAGAATGACCATTGGCTCGATGATGCTGAGGTTGCGGCTGGAACTCAGGCCATGGACGATCGCGAAACGGCTGTTGCTGCCGCTTGGTCACAAGGCATGGATAAGTCGGTTATGGAAACCGTCGAGCGGGACGGTCCATGGACGGAAGTCTTGGACTATTACGATACGCTTGATTCCTCGTCGGATGTCGATCAGATCTCGATAGGGGATGTTGTCAGTTATCACGATACCGAAGAGAACTGGCCTGTCGTTGATGGCTATGGCACCTTGGTCAGCCAATGGGGAGCAACCGTACCAGTCTCGTTGAATACAGTGGTGGTCAGCGTACGATGGGACAGTTCAGGTGTAACGGTAGAGACAAACAAGGGGCCGATTCAGGCGAAGTGTGCAGTGATCGCGGTTTCGACCGGTGTGTTGGCTTCCGGGGATATCCAGTTTTCCCCGGAGTTGCCCATTGAGACACAGAGCGCCATTGCGGCACTGCCGCTGGGCAACTACAACCGGATTCGGCTTGAAATCGATCGACATGTGTTTCCTGATGATTTCGCGGAGCGGGTGGTCGTCTCACGACCGGGGTATTCGCCAATGCAAATCAGTCTCGGGGCTTATGGGTTTAACTGCGCTATCGGCATTGTTGCGGGTAGATATGCCGACTGGCTCGAGCGGGGGGGTACAGCGGCTTCGCGGGAGGCGGTGATTGATGCTCTGTGCCATGTTTTTGGAAATGATCTGCGTACAAAAGTGAAGTCAGACCGCCAATCCGCCTGGAGGGGAAATCCATTTGTTCGGGGCGCGTATTCAACCAGCGTTCCAGGGCAGTTTCATCAGCGATCGGTATTGGCGCAGCCAGTTGCGGACCGACTGTTCTTTTGCGGGGAGGCGACTTCCACAGATCATTTTTGTACCTGTCACGGTGCGCGGATGACCGGTGAACGGGCGGTTCGCGAGGTTCAAATAGTCCTGACTGACCAGTCGTAATGGATGTCTGTTTTTTCATAGTGAGTGAGGGGGTATGGGTTTAGACGGATGGCGGCGCTTGCTGCGCCCGGCCCACAGTGTTCCCCGGACACGTTGGAGTGCTGATGTGCCACTCACATTTAAACCGAGGTGGCACACGCTAATAGCCCTGTTCGCTGGTTTGTGGCTATTCGGTACTGGAGAGGCCATGTTCATTGCGGCAGGCCTTGGCGTCAGTCCGTGGACCGTGCTCGCGCAGGGGATCTCACTTCAGTTGGGCTGGAGCGTGGGTTTTGCAACCTTTGTCGTCAGTGTATCGGTACTTCTGTTGTGGATTCCACTGAAGGAAGTTCCAGGGTTTGGCACGCTCTCCAACGCAGTGCTGATTGCGATTGCCATCGACGTTATGACGCCATTACTGATTTTCCCAGAGGATTCGGTGATGCGATACTTTCAGCTGATCATTGGGGTAGTGCTGATCGGCGTTGGTAGCGGGTTCTATCTGACCGCCAATCTCGGCCCAGGCCCTCGCGACGGCCTGATGACGGGGCTGCACCGACTCACCCAAAAACCCATCGGTTGGGTGAGAGTGGGACTGGAAATCACCGTGTTATGTGCGGGATGGTTACTGGGTGGCACCGTCGGTGTGGGTACAGTGGTTTTTGCGCTGGGCGTTGGATATGCCGTTGCGCTTTCCTTGTCACTGGTCAAACGACTCGGCGCTACAAAGCTGACTTGAAATACTCCTGACAGCAATGGGCGAAGGCCTGCGCGCGGCGCGTCTGCCGTAGACCTGCGGGATGGGCGAGCACCACTGACAGTGCTGGAACTTTTTCTCTGATGGGCAGGCATCTCACTTCGCCGCCATCGTAAGTCTGACGCGAGGCCGGCTGCAGGTTCAGAATGCTGTAACCCTCGCCGCTGGCGACGAGCCCACGTACCAGTTCGAAAGACTGGCTGCGGTGACGCACCTTTGGCTGAAATCCCTGTTTGCCGAAGAACCCCAGAAAGTAATCCCGGCTATGTGGCAGGTCGAGCAGGATGAAGGGTTCATCCTGAAGCGCCTTTAAAGACAGACTGACTCGGTTTGCCAAAGGATGTGACGCGGGAAGCAGGACATGCGGCTTGACCTGGGTCAGGGGAAGACATGCGAGGTTTCGGTCGAGATCAATATCGTAGAGGAGGGCGCTCTCGATGTTGCCGTTATGAAGTAGTCGCTGCAGTTCATTCAATGGACCTTCGCTAACCTTAATTTCAAGCTCCGGATGGCGCTTTCGGTTAAGTACCAGAAGACCGGGGAGGAAAAAAGGTGACAGCGTCCAGAAGCATCCAGTTTCCAGAATGCCCTGGGCTGACTCTCCTAAGGCTCGACCCGTATTGGTTACTTCCTCGGCATGGGCAATCAGTGATCGAGCCTGGGCGACAAATGTAGTTCCCGCTGGGGTGAGTGAGACACCTCTCGCGTGGTGGCGGATCAGCAACTGCAGGCCAAGCCTTTCTTCCAGTTGAACAATAGAAGTGGAAAGCGCGGGCTGCGAGAGAAACAGCTCCCGCGCCGCGCTGGAGATGTTTTGATGCTCGGCCACACAGACAAAATGGCGCAGCTGCCGCAAGGAGAATGACATAAAAAAAATCTATCTAATTCATCTTAAAACTATATTTTACAATCTTTTTAAGATCGCGATGATCAGTTGGTGTTGTGCTGGCCTGCCCAGCGATAGCTCAGGCCAATAACCCCATCAAACAGGAAGGAAGTCATGATTAGAACGGGAGACGAGTACCGCGAATCGATTCGAGATGGCCGGGTGGTATTCATGAATGGCGAAAAAGTGCCTGACGTCACCACTCACCCGATGTTCAAGCCACTGGTCGACATTCGCGCCCGGATCTATGACATGCAGCATGAGGCGGCCACAGCGCCAGTGATGACCTACCATGACGACAACAACGAGCCTTTCTCAGTCGGATTGAAACTGCCGTACACGCAGGATGACTGGCAGGCCAAGCGGAAGTCGACCGACGCCGTCTTTGATGATATCGGCGGCGTTGTGACTCGAGTGGGAGATGAAACGGTTGGCGAAATGTGGTCGCTGTACGACGGCCAGGATGTCCTCAATCAGGTGGACGCGCAGTTTTCAAAGAATATTGCGAACCATATTCACCGGGTCATCGACCAGGATCCGTTTCATGTCTCGGCGAACACGGATCCCAAGGGGGATCGGTCCAAGGCCCCTCAGGATCAGGATCCCGACATGCTGCTGCATGTCGTCAAGGAAACCGACGAGGGTATCGTCGTCCGTGGGGCCAAGTTTGAGACCGCAGCGGCCTATGCCAATCAGGCGTTTACCAAACCGACTATTGCTAACTGGGGAAACGAAGCCTATTCGGATTACGCGGTTGGTTTCATCTGTGATCTCGGGTCGCCCGGGATCCGCATGATTTGCCGTACGGGCTTCTCCGGCCGGGCGCCCAAAGAAGACTACCCGCTATCCAACCGTTTTGACGAGATTGACGCTCTTGTGATCTTCGACAACGTCGTAATTCCCTGGGAAAACGTACTCTTTTATCGACATACCAAAGCCGCAGCATTTATTCGGGCCACTCTGCACCGCTACTCGGCCTTTGCGTTTGTGCAGCGGATTCTGAAATACGCAGACATGATGATCGGTGCAGCGCTGTTTAATGTACGCCAGACCGGTCTGGATAAGCAGCCGGCAGTACAGGAAAAACTTGCTCAACTTGCGGTATACCGCGAGGGTATCCATGCCCATCTGACCGCCTCGATTGCTCTTGCCGAAAAGAGTCCCAGCGATCTGTTGATGCCCAACCAGTCGCTGCTCTTTACTGGTCGGGTTCATGCCTGTGCCAACCTTCCTGCGATGATGCACCTGGCGCGTGAGTTATGCGGCGGCCAGATCTGCGTCACGCCGGATCTTGCCTGTTTCGAAGACCAGGAAAGCGGCCCTTGGCTGGAAAAATACTATTCGGTCAATGAAAACTGGCAGGCCGAGGACCGCCGAAAGCTGCTGGCCTATGCACGGGATCTACTGAACTCGGATTATGCCGGCCACCGACTGACTTTCCAGCTTTTTGCACAGGCGCCACCCTTTGCGCACCTGGGCGCGGTCTACCGCAACTTTGGCTGGGATGACGCGCTTGATTTCGTTAAACGCTCAGCCGACTTGTCTGATAGGGTAACCTCTAATTAGGATTGATCTTGGACCCCAGGGTAATCGACAGTTCCAGACTGTCAGATTGGTCCGGTATCACTGCTGGATCAGACCAGAGTCCAGCGGATGACCAGAAAAGAAGGAGGCGATGACATGATTCATGAACGTATTCGGCCGTTTAATACCCGGGAAACTTATCCTGAGCAGGATCTCGACAATGATCTTTGTCAGGCGGTGGTTGCCCGAGGAACCTGGGTATTCCTGCGCGGTCAGGTCGCCCAGGATCTGGACACCCGAGAGTCCCTGCATAGCGGAGATGCCTCGGCGCAAACCGCCAAGGCGATGGAAAACATCCAGATGCTGCTGCACGAGTCGGGCAGCGAGCTTGGGCATATCTGCAGGATCGTGGTGTATCTCACGGATATTCGATACCGTGATGCCGTGTACCAGGAGATGGGCAAATGGCTGAAAGGTGTATTTCCCTGCTCAACGGGTCTGGTGGTGCCGGCATTGGCGAGACCGGAGTGGGTCGTAGAGATAGAAGTCACTGCAGTAATTCCTGATTGAGGTAATCGGCATGTTGAGTGAGATACAGACATCTGAATTCAAAGACCGGGGCTACCTGATGTTGCCGGGCCTCGTCTCAGAGACGGTTTGCAAAGATTTGCTTGCGCAACTGGACCAGTGGGTACAAGAGAGTCGGGGCCATCAGGCTAACTATGGTTTCGATACGCCTAATGGTAAGGCGCGCTTCGATCTTGAGAAGGGTCACAGTGCAACTAACCCGCGCCTGCGTCGGGTGGCAAATCCGGTGGACCTCTCGGAGGTTTATCAGACGTTGTTATTCGAGGGAGGCCTGCCGGAGGTGGTTGCAGATCTTATCGGCCCCAACGTCTTTTTTCATCACTGCAAACTCAATAACAAGTTTCCTGGCACCGGTACCCGCGTGGAATATCACGCCGACCATCCCTTTGATCCGCACACCAACGATGACGGCATCACGGTGCTGCTCTTTCTGGATGATATGGACGAAGGCAATGGCTGCGCGCGTTTGGTGCCTGGCTCACACCGGGAGCGGTACACTCATTTTCATGATGGCAAGTTCACCGGATCGACTGACCCGGCACTGTTTGATGAGTTTGATGGCCGGGCGGACAGCCTTGTCGGTAAAGCGGGGGATGTTTGTCTGATGGATATCTGGACACTGCATGGGGGCAGTTCTAATCAGTCTCAGGACCGGGATCGGCGAATGCTGATTGCCGATTACCGTGCGGCTGATGCCTTCGCCATTATGCCGCCTGCCGTTCCCTCCCGGTTCTACCGGCGGATCGTGGCGGGTGAGCCGACGCACGTTGCCCGCTTGCGGGAAGGCACGATGGAGATTCTTGAGCCCTATCCAGATGACTCATTTTTCGGTCTTCAGGGACAGCAGGCAGCAGGCGAGACAGTACAGTGACTTTCTCGATTGTGGGGATGTGCGAACGGACCGCAACGGCGGGCGTCGCGATCACCACCTCCAGTATCAGCGTGGGCAGCCGATGCCCTTGGGTCAGGGCTGGCGCCGGTGCTGTGGCCACGCAGAATGTTACTGACCCCTCTATCGGCAATGAGATGCTTGATCTGATGGCGCAAGGTGCGGACGCACCGGCGGCTCTGGCAGCGGTCATGGATGGCCGGCTATTCGCTGAGTATCGACAGGTTACGGCCGTCGATCTCCGCGGCAATATTGCCGAGCGTACGGGAACAGAAATTCTCGGCACGCACGCAGTGTCCCATGGCAGTCAATGTGTGGCTGCAGGTAATCTGCTTTCATCGACCCGGGTACCCGGGTCGATGACCGACGGATTCTCCCGGCACGCTGATCTTCATCTTGCGGAGCGCCTTTTATGCTCACTTGAGGCCGGTGTGGCGGCAGGCGGGGAAGAAGGTCCCACACATTCGGCAGCACTGCTCGTCGCGGGTGAGAACGCCTGGCCCCTAGTGGATTTGCGGGTTGACTGGTCTGATGACCCGGTGGGAGATCTTCGTAATCTTTGGGTTCGTTACCAACCCCAGATGAATGATTATCTGGACCGTGCACTCAACCCGGCGGTGGCGCCGGCGTACGGGGTCCCTGGTGATCTGTGAGCGTTTCTGACAGCAACGATCTGACGTCGGACTCTGCGCTGTATAAACTGCTGGAGCGGTTGATTGCATTTGATACCACCAGCCGGAACTCCAATCTGGAGCTGATCGCGTGGGTAAAGGACTATCTATCTGGTTTTGGCATTGAAAGCCTTCTGGTTCACGACGAAACCGGGTCCAAGGCTAATCTTTATGCGACGGTAGGACCCGAAGATCGTTCCGGCGTCATGCTGTCAGGTCATACGGATGTGGTGCCGGTTGACGGACAGGAGTGGTCTACGGATCCCTTCGTTATGACTCCCAATGCTGGCGCACTCTATGGCCGGGGAACCGCCGATATGAAGGGGTTTATCGCCTGCGCGCTCGCCAGAATCCCGCAGATGATGGAAAAGCCGCTGTTGGCGCCGGTGCATTTGGCACTCTCCTACGATGAAGAGATCGGGTGCATCGGCGTGAGACGGCTTCTGGATGTACTGAGCGATCACCCCGTTAAGCCGGCCATGGGAATCATCGGCGAACCCACAATGATGAAGGTGATTAATGCACATAAGGGTAAGCACAGTTGGCGTGTCAGTATTCGGGGCCGTGCTGCACACTCGGCTTACCCCGTAGAAGGCGTTAACGCGGTAGAGATGGCGGCAGAACTCATCGCCCATATTCGTCGTGTCTATGGACAAGTGCGCGAACACGGTCTGATCGATGAGGGCTATCGGGTGCCGCACAGTACCCTGCATATTGGGCCCATCGAGGGTGGCCGTGCTCTCAATATTGTGCCGGACGCCTGCGAATTCCGTTTTGAGGTGCGACACCTGCCGGAAGAGACGGCTGATTACTACATTCAGCAGATTACGGCCTATGTTGAAAACGAACTGTTGCCCGGGATGCATGCTGTTGATCCGGACACCTCAATCGTTTTCGAGACTCTTGCGGCCTATCCTGGACTCAATACCCCCGCCGATGCGCCGGTGGTCCGCTTCGTTCAGATGTTGCTGGGGGATGCCGACGATCCACAGAAGATCAGTTTCGGGTCGGAAGCTGGCCTATTTGGAGACCAGGTCAAGATCCCTTGCGTGGTGTGCGGCCCGGGAAGTATTCTGCAGGCACACCGGCCGGATGAGTACGTGGAGCAGACCCAGCTCATGCAATGCTGGCGGTTTATCGGTCGACTGGTGACACACCTGCAGACGGAAGGTCTGCAACACTGAAACAATGCAATTAAACGAATACTAGCGATACCAAAATGAAGACGATATACAGCGAACAGCATCGACTGCGCGATGCAAAAACAGAGTTATATGGCGGCGAACTGGTGCAACCCTTCGAGCGCCCCTCCCGTGCCGACATGGTTATCGAGGCCGTTCGCGCCTCAGAACTCGGACCCATTGAAGCGCCCGAAACATTTTCCCTTGATCCGGTACTCCGGATACATGACGCCAATTTTGTGACCTTCCTGGAGAATGCCTGGGAGGAGTGGCGCCAGACGGGCTATGCTGGTGAAGCGATGGCATCTGTCTGGCCGGCAAGGCGGATGCAGTGCCGGCCGCCGCGTTTTATCGAGGGAAAGATGGGCTACTACGCGCTCGCTGCCGAAACCTCCATCACGGAAGGCACCTGGGAGGCGGCGCTTTCGTCCAAAGATGTAGCGCTGACCGGGGCCCAGACGTTGGCGGGTGGAGAGCAGGGAATCTTTTCGCTGTGTCGGCCGCCGGGGCATCACGCAGCGCGCGATATGTTCGGCGGATACTGCTTCCTTAATAATGCGGCAATCGCAACCCAGTATCTGCTCGATGATGGCGCAGAACGGGTAGCTATCCTGGATGTCGATTTCCATCACGGAAACGGCACCCAGGATATTTTCTACGAGCGCGATGACGTGCTCTTCTGTTCACTGCACGGTGATCCCGAAGACGCCTTCCCGCATTTTCTGGGTTATGCTGATGAGGCGGGATTGGGTGCGGGCATGGGCTTTAACCGTAATTATCCAATGCCTCCGGGGACACCGTTCAGTCGATGGCGCGAAGCGCTGGATGACGCGTTACGCCACATCCGGGAATTTTCGCCGCGGTATCTCGTGGTGTCTCTGGGGGTCGATACCTTTGAGCACGACCCCATCAGTTTCTTCAAGTTGACCACACCCGACTATCTTACGACGGGCCAACTCATCGGTGCGCTGGGGATTCCGACCCTGTTTGTCATGGAGGGCGGATACGATATAGGAGAAGTCGGTCTGAATGTAGTGAATGTTCTTAACGGTTTTGAGCATTAGGTGATCAAGGCTGAGCAATCATGGGAGAAGCAACAAGTCAGATTCAGCTAGTCAGTGCCGAAGTTTGCCCTTTTGCCCAGCGCAGCTGTCTCGCACTATTGGAAAAGGAACTGTCGTTTGAGTTGGTAGAAATCAATCTCGATAACAAACCGGACTGGTTTACCAATGTCTCTCCTTACAGCAAGGTGCCTGTTCTCTTGCACGGTGACACCGCAATCTATGAGTCGACGGTGATTAACGAGTACCTGGATGAGATAGCGCCAGAACCCAATCTACTCCCAAAGTCTCCGCAGCAGCGGGCTCATGCTCGAATATGGATTGATTTTGACAATTCTCGGATCGTACCCCTTTTTTATAAAGTTCTGCTTGCTCAGGATGAGCAAACACAGACAGAATTAAAACTTAGGATGATTGATGCTTTACGGCATCTGGAGCGGGCTGGTTTCCCCGGTTGCGAGACAGGCCGTTTCTGGTTCGGCAGTAAGGTGTCCCTGGTCGATCTTGCGATGTATCCACACTTTGAGCGGTTTAATGTTCTGAAGCGCTATCGAGATATTGAAATCCCCGATGATTGCGTGAAGATACATACTTGGCTTGAGGCGATGAAAGCGTTGCCGAGTGTGCAACAGACTGAAAAAGGTGGCGATTACCACATCAAGGCATATGAACCTTATGCTGAAGCCACGGCATCAGGAACTACAGCAAAAGATATGCAGATCCTTTAGCTTGGTGCATCGACTTTAGTGGGGCAGTTAACGTACTGAAGGGCTTTGAGACATAAACGCCGGGTTCGCCCGATGGATTAGTGCATAGGCAATATAGCGACGTCCAAATATTCAAGAGGAGAAAGTAATGTCAGCACCCCCCAAGAACTACGATACCAAAGCGCTCTGGGAAAAAGACCGCGATCACAATATCCATCCTTGGACAGATTTTTCCTCGTTTAAAGATGAGGGATCACTGGTGATGTCGCATTCGGACGGTGCTTATGTCTTTGATTCAGATGGCAACCGGTTTATGGATGGCATTGGCGGTCTTTGGTGCGTCAATATTGGTTACGGTAACGATGAGATGGCCGAAGCGATTGCTGATCAGGTACGGCAGATTCCTTATTACTCGACCTTTAACCATCTAACCACACCGCCTGCGGCAACGCTGGCGGCCAAACTGGCCGAACTGACCCCGGGGTCCTTGAATCATGTGTTCTTGGGTACTGGCGGATCGATGGCGAATGATTCGGCAATCCGAATCATCCATTATTACTTCAACCGTCTGGGTCAACCCAATAAGAAGAAAATCATAGCCCGGACCGACGGCTACCATGGCAGCACTTATCTTGCCATGTCGATGACCGGTGTGACCTTTGATCATCAGGGATTTGATCTGGCGCCGGACCTGGTGCATCACATTCCGTCGCCGAATACTTACCGCCGTCCCGATGGCATGAGCGAGGAAGTTTTCTGCGATCAGACGGTCAGCGATCTTGAAGAAAAAATTCTGGAACTCGGCCCCGAAAATGTGGCGTGCTTTATCGCTGAGCCAATTATGGGTGCTGGTGGCGTGATTGTGCCGCCTGTAGGTTATCACCGGCGGACCCGTGAGGTCTGTGACAAGTACGATGTGCTTTATATCTCCGATGAGGTTGTCACAGGATTCGGCAGGCTGGGCCACTTTTTTGCGTCCGAGGCTGTTTTTGACTTTGTGCCAGACATCATCACTTGCGCTAAGGGTATTTCTTCGGGATATCTGCCTTTGTCGGCAACGATCCTTTCAGAGAAGATTTACGACGTCATCAGCGTGCCGCAGGCCGAAGGTGCCATGTTTACCCATGGGTTCACCTATTCGGGCCATCCGGTAGTCTGTGCGGCCGGGGTTAAGAATATCGAGATCATGGAGCGCGACGATATCTGTGGGCATGTTCGTGAGGTGGGGCCGTATTTTGAATCGCAACTCAAAACGCTCGGCGAATACCCTATTGTCGGTGACGTGCGCGGCAGTCACTTCATGATGTGTATAGAGAATGTGGCGGACAAAGAGACCAAGGCGCTTTTCGCGCCGGAAGTTGAGATCGGCGGTCGGATTGCACGACACTGCCAGGAAAGAGGGTTGATCGTCCGGCCGATCGCTCATCTTAATGTGATGTCGCCTCCGCTCATCCTCAACCGGGACCAGATTGACGAAATGATCGGGATTCTGCGCGCAAGCATCGAGGCGACGATGGATGAACTGGTACGGGAAAATCTATGGCACGGCTAGCGATATCAGTCGGCTGCCAGCGGATAATTGATCAACCGGTGATTTGTCAGAACATTGACGATGGCAAGAGCATGAGGATTGAAAGGCCAATAAAGAGATTCAGTTGTGACTCAGTCTGAAAAGCCCGTGCAGGACCCCTGGCTACTTACCCCCGGACCTCTGACCACGTCGCGTACCGTCAAGGAAGCGATGCTGCATGACTACGGCTCCCGCGATCTGCGCTTT
This sequence comes from Arenicellales bacterium, assembly GCA_050302555.1. Classification (GTDB taxonomy): domain Bacteria; phylum Pseudomonadota; class Gammaproteobacteria; order Arenicellales; family UBA868; genus UBA868. Next base: position 12,522 of record JBMUHF010000314.1, read on the forward strand.
ATTGAAATTAACCGTCGGGTACGCGAACGCCTGATCGAGATTATTGACGGACAGGGCACTCACGTGTGTGTGCCGCTCCAGGGCAGTGGCACCTTCGTAGTTGAGGCGATGCTCAGTAATTTTGTACCGCGGTCGGGAAAAGTGCTCATTCTGGTCAACGGCGCCTATGGCACCCGGATGCAGTCTATCTGCGCGTATCACGGCATTGACTCGGAGGTTCTGCAGTGGCCGGAGGATGAGCCGGTAGATCCGAACAAGGTCGCCGAGCGCCTTGCAGGTGCTCCCGGGATTACGCATGTCGCTGTTGTGCACTGTGAGACTACAACAGGGATCCTGAACCCGATTGAAGACGTGGGTGAGGTGGTTGCTGCGGCAGGTCGATCATTGCTGATCGACTCCATGAGCGCCTTCGGAGCGCTCTCGATTTCAGCACGCAATATTCAGTTTGATGCTCTGGTCGCTTCCAGCAATAAGTGTCTGGAGGGCGCGCCGGGAATGGGGTTCTGTCTGGCATCGGAACCTGCCCTCACGGCCACCCAGGGTAATTCGGATAGTCTGTGTCTGGACCTCTACCAGCAGTGGCAGGGGCTGGAAGCGAATGGACAATGGCGCTTTACGCCACCGACGCATTGTATCCTTGCCTTTGACCAGGCTCTGAAAGAGTTTGATGCCGAGGGCGCAGTAACGGGTCGCGGCGGTCGCTACCGGGAGAACTGCGAGGCGCTCGTCTCGGGGATGCGTGCGATGGGATTTGAGACGCTGTTGCCGGATGCTCTTCAGGCGCCAATCATCGTGACCTTTAAAATGCCGGTCGACAGTCGGTTTGACTTTCAGCGGTTTTACGACGGCCTGAGTGAATGCGGCTATGTTATCTACCCCGGTAAGTTGACCATCGCGGAAAGTTTTCGAATGGGGTGTATCGGACGCCTTGGTGTTACCGAGATGCGTGGTGCGCTTGAAGCCGTTCGTGTCGTGATGAATGAAATGGGCGTTGCTTCCGGAAGTCCCGTCGCCTGATCAGAGTACCCTGCGCCGAGTGCGTATTTCAGAAGTGAGAAGACCAGGAGTAAGATGAATAACAAGATGATATCCGTGAATCAGCGGGACTATGCGTGGCCCCGCCAACCCCTGGTGGTGGTTTGTATTGATGGTTCCGAGCCCGGTGGGGAAGGGTCAGATCAGGGCGGTTATATTGAGCGTGCTATCGATGCGGGGCAGACCCCGTTCCTGGCATCGCTTCGCGAAAAGGCGACTTTTGGTTACGCGGATTGCGTTGTCCCGAGCTTTACCAACCCGAATAACCTGTCCATCGTAACCGGTGTTCCGCCGTCGGAGCACGGTATTTGCGGTAACTTCTATTACGACACCGATAACGACGTCGAGGTCATGATGAATGACCCGTCGCTACTTCGTGCTCCCACCATTTTGGCGGAATTCAATCAGGCAGGCGCCAAAGTGGCAGTGATCACCGCAAAAGACAAACTGCGCCGGCTGCTGGGCGTCGGGCTGGATATCGCGGGAGGAAGCGCGGTGTGTTTCTCTTCTGAGCTTGCTGATCAGGCCACACTGTCCGAGCATGGCGTTGAGGGGATCGTTGGCCGGGTAGGCATGCCGGTGCCGGATGTTTACAGTGCAGAACTGTCAGAGTTTGTGTTTGCGGCGGGCGTTGTGCTGATGAAATCGATGCGCCCCGACATCATGTACCTCTCGACCACAGATTACATACAGCACAAGCATGCTCCGGGTACTCCGGTAGCCAATGCCTTTTATGCAATGATGGATCAGTATCTGGTAAAGCTTGATGCGATGGGTGCCACGATTGCTCTGACCGCAGACCATGGCATGAAAGCCAAGCATGCACCGGCAGGTGAGCCGAACGTGATTTATCTTGAGCCTTTGCTGGGGGAGGCCGGGTTAACTGATTTCAGGGTGATCTTGCCAATCACTGACCCTTATGTGGTCCACCACGGCGCACTCGGCGGTTTCGCCACGATCTATCTGGACAATGATTCGGATCACGCGCGTGCCCGTGCTGCTTTCGATGGAGTACCCGGCATCGAGACTGTTCTGACACGGAACGAGGCTTGCAACGTCTTCGGGCTTCCTGCTGACCGGATTGGAGACCTCGTCGTGATCAGCACGCGTGATTATGTCCTGGGCAGTGCTCCCGAGAAGCACGATCTGTCAGGCCTTAAAGATCCTCTGCGGTCACATGGGGGTTTATCCGAGCAGCGGGTGCCCTTTATCGTCAATCGTTGCCTCGAGGCTTGTGCGACAGGCCGCCGTAACTTTGATATTTTCAGCCATACGCTGAATCATGCCCCGGGGGGGGTAGTACATGAATGATGTCGCCGCAGTAACCAAAACTCCCATCCATGAAACTTTGCGAATTGGCGGTGAGAAGACCGACCGGGATGAGCGTATCGAGGTCATTAATCCCTGGGACAACAGCGTGGTGGGTACGGTGCCTTGCGCGACCCGGGAAGATGTTGTCCGGGCGTTTGATATCGCCGCGGCGTATACCCCATCGCTGACCCGTTATGCGCGCCAGCAGATTCTTCTGCGTACCGCCGAGATCCTGACATCGCGCCGTGATGAAATCTCGGATCTCATTACCGCAGAACTGGGAATTTCGAAACAGGACTCGCTCTACGAGGTAGGACGGGCCTTTGATGTGTTCAGCCTGACGGGGCAGTTGTGCATTATCGACGATGGCGAGATTTTCTCGTGCGATCTTACGCCCCACGGCAAACAGCGGCGCATTTATACCCAGCGTGATCCACTGAAGGCGATCTCCGCTATCACGCCGTTCAATCATCCGATGAATATGGTTGCTCACAAGGTCGCCCCGGCCATCGCTACTAACAACTGTATGGTCTGCAAGCCTACCGAAGTCACTCCGCTGACTGCGTTGTTGCTCGCGGATGTGCTCTATGAGGCCGGACTGCCGCCCGAAATGTTCTCTGTAGTGACCGGGTGGCCCGGTGAGATCGGGGAGGAAATGATCACCAATGCCAACATCGAACTCGTCACCTTCACCGGAGGCGTTCCAGTTGGAAAACATATCGCCAACCACGCAGGATACCGGCGCACAGTGCTCGAGCTCGGCGGCAACTCCTCACTGATCGTGATGGAGGATGCGGACCTTCAGAAGGCGGCGGTAATGGCAGTGCAGGGCGCTACCAAGAATTCGGGTCAACGCTGCACCGCCGTCAAACGTGTGCTTTGCGTAGAAAGCGTCGCTGATGAATTCGCCCCTCTGGTAGCAAAAGAAGCGCAGAAGATCCGTTACGGGGACCCGATGTCTCCCGACACCGATATGGGCACCGTGGTCAACGAGTCGGCGGCACAACTCTTTGAAACGCGCGTCAATGCTGCGCTCAGCCAAGGCGCCGCCTTGCTTTACGGTAATGAACGTCGCGGGGCTCTGTATTCACCTACGGTGCTCGACCATGTGCCGCGTGATGCTGAGCTGGTCGTTGAAGAAACTTTCGGTCCACCGGTCCCGATCATCCGGGTAAAGGATATCGATGATGCCATCGCAGTTGACAATGGCACGGCGTTTGGACTTTCGACCGGCGTATGCACCAATCGCTGGGATTACATCACCCGCTTTGTGTCAGAACTCAAAACGGGGACAGTGAATATCTGGGAGGTGCCAGGTTATCGCATCGAGATGTCGCCTTTTGGCGGCGTAAAAGATTCGGGTCTTGGTTACAAGGAAGGCGTCATTGAAGCCATGAAGAGTTACACCACGGTTAAAACCTATTCCTTACCCTGGTAATTCGATCATGCTGGTTGATTCCGCGATTCATTTTGATATGAAACATGAAGATCCCGTTGCGGAAATGGAATTACGATACCCTCGGCATCGAACCTCATCTTCACAGAACGAATAAGGTCCCAGCGGACCTCCCAGACGTCGTCCCGGGTGGCCCAGGGCCTCACAATGAAGTTGACCGACGAGTCGCCAAGAGAGTCCACACGGATCTTCGGCTGACAAGGAAAAGGATTCCTGGCGTTTTATTTTTTGAGGACTATGAGACCTTTTTCAGGTAGGCAGTAGCCTGAAGGGCTGTAGCGCCGCCACGCTCGAGACCCCCATTGACGGTGCTTGGCTGGGAAAGGTGTGTGGCCTCTCCGGAGAAAAAGAGTTTATCGGCCAGGGTCGCGCCAAGCTCTTGGCGAGCGGCAGTCTTTCCCGGTTTGACGGACGAATAGGCACCGTCAAACAGCGGTACTTGGCCGCAGGCGGTTGCGAAGCCCTTGACCAATTGCTTTTCGATATCGTTGCCCAGCATGCTTTTCAGGCCGTCGAGACCGTAAGTGACTGCTGTCTCCATCGATTCGAGCTCCAGCGCCTTCGCCTGACTACCACCCACATATCCGTACGTCAGGTAGGAATCATGCGTGTTGGTCAGGTAACCTACCCCGGTCTCGTCATTTTGCTGTTGATAAACATAGGTGTCCCGGCCAAAGCCGAAAATATCTTTCTTGAACAGCAGTCCGATGTAGTTCATTAATGCCATATCAATGTCGTGAATGGCCTGCTGCTTCTGGACAGGCAGGGCAGGGGAAAAGCGGATACGATCGGCGGCGAGTACACCTGCCGAAACAGTCAGGATCGCTGCCCGGGCCCGTATTGTGCCGGTGAGGGTGGTAACGACAACATCTGGGCCACCCCAGTCGATCTTGGATGCGCCCGTTCGCAGGCTGACCGGTATATTCCGGCCATAGTCAGCTACGACGGCACCATAGCCCTGGGTGCAGAACCAGTTGGTCGCATCCAGGCTGTTCCACCAGCTATTGGGTGACCAGTCTTTGGAATCCTGCGCCATGTCCCACACGCCATACTCTGAGGCAACGGTGTATCCCCAGGGTTTTGCAAAAAAGTCCTTGCCCAAGGCGGTACGGGCATTGTCATCTGGTCCATTCACATTGCCCAACGCAGAACGTTTTATTCGGCTGTTGAAAAGGGCATCAGTCTGGCGCAGATCGGCAAGTTCGTTACTGGTTACTTTTCTTTGTCCAACAAAGTACTCGACTCGGCCTGGATCCTTGTAGACATCAAATCCATTGGCCCTGGCGTGGCTGATCAGAGGGTTGTCCGGGGACGCCCTCATCCAGTGCGCATGCGTATCGAAGGGAACGTCGAATATGGAATGATTGGTGTGTACACGGCCGCCGATGCGGTCATTGGCATCAATAAGAATAAAGCTAATTCCCTGCTCTGTCAGGGTCCGGGCCGCCTCCAGCCCCGCAACTCCGGCACCGATAATGACAACATCCGGGTCGGTAGGCGAGCCAGCGATTGCAAGGCGTGGCGCGAGTGCAGATGCCGCCAGGGTTTTTAGTAATCGGCGTCGTTCAAGCTGTCGTTTGACACTCATGAAAATGCTTTAGAGGAGTCTGGTAGGACGAGTAGGCGGCCTCTGATATAGAAAATTCAGGCCAGGGTGAATATCGACTGGTAGGATACTCTGATCTCTGAACTGACACAAAGCTGAGGAGCACTCCCTTGCGTGACTCTCGCCATGATCTCTTATTTGAGCCGGTTGATATCGGACCAGTGAAAGCCAGGAACCGTTTTTATCAGGTTCCTCACTGCACCGGTATGGGTTGGCTACGGCCGAAAATGTTGGCGGCATTACGCGGCATGAAGGCGGAGGGTGGTTGGGGCGTTGTCTGTACCGAATGGTGCTCGATTCATCCTGCCTCCGATGACCTCCCGCATCCGAACGCTGCCTTGTGGCATGACGACCACATCAAGGATCAGGCGTTGATGACACAGGCGGTGCATGATCACGGAGCACTGGCAGGTGTGGAACTCTGGTTTGGGGGCGCCCGTTCGGCCAACCACTACACTCGGGAAATTTCCTGCGATGTTGCCAGTATTCCCAATACTGCAGGCCATCCTTATCAGCCGCGATCGATGGACAAGTCGGATATCCGTGAATTTCGGCGTTGGCATCGTGAGGCGGCGATCCGGGCAAAGCAGGCAGACTTTGACATCGTCTATGTCTACGCAACCCATGGCTATTTGTTGTCTCATTTCCTCTCAGCCCAGACGAATCTTCGAACCGATGAGTACGGCGGGTCTATGGAGAACCGGACCCGACTGCTGCGCGAGCTGATTGAGGAAACTAAGGAAGCCGTAGGAGACCGCTGCGCTGTGGCGGTACGCTACTCGG
>JBMUHF010000315.1:0-2169 GCA_050302555.1 Arenicellales bacterium
GGCTGATATACGCGAAAGCCGCTGCGCCCCAGCCGTATTGCGACAATGATACCGATCAGTGTCAGGGCAATCACGCTCCTGACAATGACAATCTGCAGGATGGAATATTCTTTGCTGAAAAGCTTAATGATGACGTCTTGCAATGAGAAGACGAAAAGGCCGATGACGACCGCGAGAATTCCCACAAAGGGCTGGTTCTCCTGGTTGATTCCGGGCACGGCAAGCACTCCACAGCACGACAGTGGGAGCGAAGGCTAAGCGCCTTTCTTTCCTCAGACAACATAAATCTAGAAGACAGGTCGCTGCTAGAGAAGAGGTATCCTAAAAACGTCAGAAACTTGGATAACAACGTTGCCAACTTCTCGCATGGCGACATCGCTGACTGTTCTGTACCATACTGGTTTGTTCTTTTCTAACCCGTGACGGGATATGACTGACAAACCACTGATATGGTCTTTACCTTTTGAAGGCACCCACGAGGTATCGGCCTCGGCGGCATCGCTTTCTTTTGTTGGCGGTGCCGGTGATTTTGACAACCAGGGTCAGATTCGCAACCCGGGTGACCTTGCGTCACAGATCAAAGGCGCGGTTGAAAATATTGAACTGGCGTTGACCCAGGAGAGCTCCTCACTGGCTGATGTCGTTCGCATTAAGGCCTTTGTTGAGTTATCTCCACAAGTCGATGAGGGTGCAGCGGTGCGAATGCTGCTCGATACCTTGCCTTGCGATCCGGCTGCGGTGATTTCGATCGTCCCTGTTGAAATGCAGCCATTTGAAGGTCAAAAAATTCAGCTTCAGGCGATTGCCAAGCGGGGCTGGCGTGAGTTGGCGTATCAAGTTGCAGACGATACGTTGCGGATCGCCTCGGCAGATACGGGAGAAGAGACTGTTGTTACCAAAGCACTTCGGGTGGGCGAGTTTATTGCAACCGCCAACCGGACAGCGGCGCACTGTATTGATGCTTACGACGGGAATATCGATGGGGTGGATCAGTGCCACGCCATCATGAAATCGCTCAATAGCGACCTCAAGACGGTGGGCGCCACACTTCAGGATGCGATCAAGCTCGAGGGCTACTATCAGGGCGTCACCCGGGCGCAATGGACCCCATTCGCCAAAGCTCGGGCATCCTACTTTGCAGAGCCCGGTCCCCCGGCCACCGTGATTCCCTGCCATCTTGGAGAACACGACCAGACCATGACCCGCGTTGGAATATTGGCGATGCGGGAGCGGCGCAACAGTTACGATAAGTACATCCCGAGAGAAGACGCCTGGCCTGAGCGAGTTTGGGACTGGCCGGCCGAATTGCCTTACCGCCAGGCCCAAAGGCTGCGTGACATGATCTGGCTCGGCGGACAGGTTCCGGCGCAGCCGTATTCGAACACCGGCAAAAGGGTGCATCCAGGTCAGTTATTGCCCCAGGCTCGTTTGACCATGAGTTATATCAGTGATCTCTTAAGACCTTTTGGAAAATCCACTTCGGATCTGAAACTTTTGGTCTGCTACTACCGACGTTTGCCTGACCAGGACGAAACCCATGCTCTATTGGCGCTGCTGACAGATTACTGCGGAGGTGTTCTGCCGCCGTTGAGCCTGATACCGGTGGATCACATGCAGGATACGGATTCCACCATTGAGATTTGGGGTGTAGCGCAGGGCTAGCTTTTTTGGATCAGGCGGTTCATGGAAGAGGCCTCACGGTGCTCCGCTTTCTCAGGATTGATCGCTCCTACTTGTTCTAAAACGTTTTGATTTAAATCCGATACTGGAGAACGCATATGTTTGGACCAATCACGATTCCTTATGAAGCTGTGATGCTTTACAACGTCTGTCAACTGAAAGAGGGGGTAGAGTGGAGCGATGATCTAGAGTTTGCGATCGGCGAGATGTGTACAGTGGTTAAGGAAACCTACGATGAGTTCATTGCAGGTCAGGTCCTAAAGTACGCGGGTTTTGTGAGCAAAGAGGGATCGGTTGGGAATTTCGGCCCTGAGGGTAATCACTTTGCATTGATTACCTATTGGAAGTCTTTTGAAGCCCATGAAGAATCCCATCGGGCGGAATTGTTCCTGGAGGCGTTCGGGGGCGTGATGGAATTCTGCTCCGAGACCAAGGAGTTGGGTTACGAGATCATGTGGCAGGGCGAAAAGTAAGGTGCAAATTCTGCCG
>JBMUHF010000316.1:0-5715 GCA_050302555.1 Arenicellales bacterium
GCACCTTCTGGTAAAGCTCAGGGTCAAAAAGATTGTCGGGGGTCATGAAGGAGTGTGTTGACCTGGTCCGTTAGTCTACTTATTGAGTTTAAGTTGATAAAGTGAACAGTCTACAATTGACTCCCCCAGATGTGAATCGTACGAGGTAAACCGCTGTGATCACACCGTCAAGACTTCTTGATTTCACCGAGATACCGGTTCTGGATATCGGACCTTTGCTTACCGGAGAAAACGAGCAAGAGTGCATTGAGGCGTTGCGTGCGGCTTGCAGCGAAGTCGGTTTTTTTTATATCCAAAATCATCAGGTTTCGCCCTCGCTGATCAGTGACGTCAAATCTGCAGCGGATGAATTTTTCTGCGCACCGACTGATGAGAAGATGGCGCTTGCCATCAGTCCACAGATTCAGGGATATCTTCCGCTGGGTTATCGGAGTTATGAGGGTGAAAAAAGGGCAGGGACCAGCCACCAGGAGGGATTCTGGATTGGTCACGAGCGACCGACGTCGGCCGAGTATCCACTGGATGGGCCGAATCAATGGCCAGAGCGGTGTGCTTCGTTGAAGGGAGTGATGTTGCGTTACTTCGCTGAGACGGAACGCCTTGCGGATGCACTGCTTCGTGGATTTTCCCTGGCACTCAATCTTGAGGGCGACCACCTTCTGCAGTACTTCAAAAAACCGCTAAGCCGCCTCAAGGTCAATCACTATCCTCCGCAACGCAGCCCGGTCCGTGAGGATAATCTTGGCGTGGTGCCCCACACCGACTCAGGCGGTTTCACTATCCTGTGGCAGGACGAAATTGGGGGTCTTGAGGTTCAGAATAAGAACGGTGAGTGGGTGGGTGCTCTGCCGGTTGCAGATACCTTTGTCATCAATATCGGTAACATCATGGAAATCTGGAGCAATGGCTTCTTTTCTTCCACGCCACATCGTGTCATCAATTGCGGTAACCATGACCGTTATTCGATCCCGCTCTTCGTTAATCCCAGTGCGGATGTTTTCATTGCGCCGCTAGTGGGTGATGTCGATGCAGTTCAGCCGTTTCATTATGGAACATATCAAAAAGATCTTTGGCGTAATACCTTTCCTGTCGCCAATATTGCGTGATCTGGAATTGGGCCAGATAAACTGAGGTAGGACCTTGAGGCCAAACGTCATACATTCACTGAAGCCGGGGGAAGCGCTGGGCGTAACGGTTTCTCAAGGGACGAAAGTGCGTGTAGTAAATCCACAGGGGCATCAGGTAGTTGATCTATGGGCCTTCGTCGGATCAAGCAGTACCGAGTATCTGTCTATGGCGCATAACCGTACCGCACATTACACCACCCGGTTTTGTGCAGGCGATGTACTGGTGAGTAATCGGTTTATGCCTTTGCTGCGCTTTGCGAAAGACACAACAGACGGCTTTCATGACTCCTTTCATGCGGCGTGTTCAGCACAGAGCTATGCATTTTTTGGCGACGAAAAGCAATATCCGAACTGCGAAGACAATCTCCGAAACGCGCTTGACGATGCCGGTATCGATTTTTTGATTACGGCCCCTCCATGGAACCTCTTCGAAAAGTCGTTCGTCAACGAGGATGGGTTATTGCGCGACGGAGTGACGAGTGCCAGAGCGGGCGATTTTGTGGAACTGATCGCTGAGTGTGAACTCTTCGTGGTATTTTCTGCTTGCCGTTCGACCATTGGAGATATTCAAAATGGCGAGCCAGCTGGTGCAGAGATTTGGATAAAACAGCAGGGAACGACAGAAGACGATTCCTGACCTTGGTAGAGAAGCAATGAGTGAACTTTATTTCTGTACCGCAAGCCAACTCGTAAGGGAATACCGGCGGGGTGATTGCTCTCCGGTGGAAGCAATTAATGCCGTCCTGGCGCGGATTGATCATTGCGAAAGTCAACTCAATGCATGGCGACTGGTAGATGCCAGGCACGCTCGGTCGCAGGCGCGCGCCTCAGAAAAGCGTTGGCTCAAGGCAGAGCCACGGGGCGCCCTTGATGGCGTGCCGGTAGCGATCAAAGATGTCACTGAGACAAAAAGATGGCCAACCCGTAATGGATCCCTTGTTCCGGAGCGTCGTTCCCTGACCCGGGTAGATGCGATTGTGGTGGAGCGTCTCAAAAAAGAAGGCGCAATTTTGTTGGGAAAAACGCAAACGCCTGAGTTCGCCTGGCTTGGTGTTACCGAAAGTGAATTCCACGGTATCACCCGCAATCCCTGGAACACCGACTGGACCCCGGGGGGATCGAGCGGAGGATCGGGTGCTGCGGTCGCGGCCGGCATGACGGCGATCGCGACGGGTACTGACTCTGGAGGGTCGATCAGGGGGCCGGCGAGTTTTTGTGGTGTTGTCGGCTTCAAGCCGACCTTCGGTCGCGTACCGGTTTGGCCGGCAAGTCCAATGATGGGAATGGAGCACTGCGGCCCGATTGCGCGCTGTGTTCGTGATGTTGCGTTGGCGTTTCAGGCGATGGCGGGCGGCGATAGCCGTGATGGCTCTGCGATACAGCAAGAAGCGCCGGCTGTAATGACGGGGCTTGAGCGAGGAGCGAAGGGTCTCAGGATAGGGTTCTCACCGGACCTTGGAGTCGCCCGGGTTGATGACGAAGTTTGGAAAACTGTCTCTGAGGCAAGGCGCGTATTCACCGGTCTGGGCGCGGTGGTCTCGCGCGCCAAACTCGATCTTGGCGACGCGAGAAAACTTTCCTATGCCATCTGTAATCCTATGGCGGCCCGTATTCGATCTCGTCTCGGCCAAAAGGCTGCACGCCTTGGCAATGAGGTATTTCTCTCCTGTGCCGACGATGGCGAGCAGATGAGTGCCCTTGAATATCTCGAGGCAGAAGCGAAACGTACGGAACTGCGCGGCAAGATGACAGCGTTTCATGAGAAGTATGACCTTCTCATCTGTCCGACGCTCGCATGTGCACCGTTTCCTGTTGGTCATGCGCAGCCGCCACACTGGCGAAAGCGAGACGGTGAATTTATGGCAATGGCAACCCCGTTTGACCTCACCGGACAGCCCGCGATCTCGGTGCCTTGCGGATTCAGCGCTCTCGGTGGGCCCATTGGGCTACAGATCGTGGGCGCTTGTGGTGAGGATGCCCTGGTGCTGAGAGCCGCCCGCGCCTTTGAAAAGGCGGTCCAGTTGGGAAAAGTGCACCCGCCGATTTGATCACAGATAATCTGATTCTCCATAACTGAGACGCACGCAAGATGGCAACGCTTTCAAGTCAGCAGGTCACTCAATTCGGGCAGGACGGCTACCTTTTTCTTGAAGGGGCGCTGACCGGTGAACAGCTTCGAGGTTTGCGGAAAGATTTCGAAAAATGGAAAGAAGAAAGCCGACACGAAAGCGCGCCTTATGGCATTACGTTCGATGGGCGGCCCCGCTTTGATATTGAACCCGGACACAATTTCGACGCGCCGGCTTTGAGACGGATCGCATCTCCCATTGAGATCTCAGACGTCTACCTGGAGGTCATGCGCAACAACCAGGCATTGGATGCTTTAGAAGACATCATAGGACCCAATATCAAGTTTGAAAACGCCAAGATCAATTCCAAATTGCCGGGGGCCGCAACGGAAGTTAAATTTCATCAGGATTTTCTGTTCGAAGCGCATACCAACGATGACATGGTTACGGTACTGTTTTTTCTTGATGAGGTTACCCAGGAAAACGGACCGTTGGAGGTGATTCCCGGAACCCACCGGGGCCCGCTTTATGAGCATTGGCACGATGGAGTCTTTACTGGCGCAGTAAGCGAGGAGGTGGCTGCCGCAGTGAAGCCGCAGGCAATCGCCTGCTACGGTCCTGCAGGATCTGCCTGCCTGATGCATACACGGGTTCTGCATGGGTCAGGTCCGAATCTTTCGAGTGGGCCCCGAACGTTATTTATCTGTGAGTACCTCGCGGAAGACAGCTATCCCCTGCATGCCAACCATATCCCAAGTGAGTACATGTACGAGATTGTGCGTGGTGAATCGAGCGGTAGAGTGCGGTGCAGTCCCTACGAAATGGCGTTTCCTGAAATGCCGACGGGGGCTTCTTTTTTTGAGCAGCAGGCTAAGGTCTGAGCATTTCGGTACATTAGCACCTTGGCTCAACAGCAAAGATAGATAGATGAAAGTCTCTTTTGAATGCGTTGATGGGCATACTGCAGGCATGCCCGTGCGCATGGTTATTAGCGGTGCGCCAGATCTTCAAGGTGCCGACCAGAGCGAGCGCCGCCAGCACTTTATCCATGAATTCGATTGGATTCGCCGTGCGCTGATGTTTGAGCCCCGCGGACATTCCGCCATGTCCGGAAGCATTATCTACCCGCCCTCCAGTGATGATTTCGATATGGGCGTGATCTATATCGAGACCACCGGCAGTTTGCCGATGTGTGGACACGGAACCATAGGAACGGCAACCTTTGCGCTTGAGCGCGGGCTGGTGACTCCCAAGGCGGAAGGCCTACTGCGGCTGGAAACACCTGCCGGACGCGTTGATGTGCAATACGTCCGAGAAGGCGAAAAAGTCACGAGTGCAAAGTTGATCAACGTGCCTTCGTTTTTGATGTATCGGGATGTTGAGATTGAATCACTCGATCTCGGACCACTGAAAGTGGATATCGCCTATGGTGGAAACTTTTACCCGATCATCGAGCGCCAAGAACACTTCAACGACATCAATGACTTTGATGCGCCGTCATTGATCCAGATGGGCATCCGTTTGCGAGAGGCAATCGAAGATGCCTGCGACATTACTCATCCGCTCGACGCCAGTATCTCAGGCTTGCGACACTGTATGTGGACCGGTGAGCCGATGGATTTGAGTAGTGATGCTCGCGGTTGTGTCATCGCCGGTGAGATGATCGACCGCTCGCCATGCGGAACCGGAACCTCAGCACGTCTTGCACAGCGGGTGGCCAAGGGGCTCCTGGATATCGGCGCACCGTTTGTACATGAAAGTTATATCGGCAGCGTATTTACGGGTACCGCAGAGGAAAAAACAACGGTGGGTGAATATGACGCCATCATTCCAGGAATCTCGGGTTCTGCTCACATCACCGGGCTCAACACCATCTATGTCGATTCCAATGACCCGTTTCCGGAAGGCTTTGTGATTTAACCATCTGGCTTTCGTTTCCCGAAGTATGGAAAACCATTGCAAAAGTCGATTGCCTTAGGTCGGTGCTCACATCCGCTTCGGTATGTATTTTGAGGTAACAGCGGCCGCCATCATCCAGACAGCGCCACCCGCAAAGACCACCGGTAGGGAAAAGAATTTAAGCAGCACTGCAAATATCCCGGGGACAGCCAGGTTGGCGGCATCACGATAAGTCTGGTAAACCCCGGCCATCTCGGTTCGTTCGCTTGACCGCACGGCACGCAAAAACAACACGTGGCCTGAGCCATCCAGCATCGTTGCGCCAAGAGCTGCCAGGATCAACAGGGTGACTGCAATTGTCGGAGAGTCCACGAAGATAAAAACAGCAGTCGTCACAAGGCTCGTCATCAGGAATCCTGTGCGCATCAGAAACCTCAGGGAGTAGCGTCGTGCGACCCAGCCCCAAAACGGCACCGTCAGTGTCCACGCGGAACCAATAGAGACAATTGCGGAGCCCCATAGTTCGCCCAACCCTGAGTGAACGGCATAGATGGGCGTATAAATGATAAAGAGTTGCCACCAGCCTGATCTTGCCAGCGTCAGAATCCAGGCGAGTCGCA
>JBMUHF010000317.1:0-2654 GCA_050302555.1 Arenicellales bacterium
CGGCGGCCCCCGGGGCGGCAAACCGGTTCCGTTGAAAGCGAACGTCGAACAAGCGCTCGAGGGCTGTCCTAAAGTTCACACCACTATCGTCGTCAGGAGAACAGGTAACGACGTCCCCTCCGGGGGTGAGCGCGACGTCTGGTATCACGAGGCAGTCGAAGCTGAGCAATCGGTTCTTGGGGGCCTCCTCGTCGATTCCCGCCGGTGGGATGGGGTGGCGGAAACGGTACGCGCTGACGACTTCTACACTAGAGCACATCGGGAGATCTTTTCGGCAATCCATGCTCTACACGAGGGTGGTCAGGCAGTAGATGTCGTGACAAGTTCCGAGTGGCTTAAGAATAATGGAACGCTCGAGTCGGCTGGCGGCCTTGCTTATCTCGGTGAGTTAGCCAACCGGACCCCGGGAACCACCAATCTCGCCGCCTATGCAAGGATTGTCAAAGAGCGATCCGTCCTTCGTTCGCTGATCGGGGCCGCAAGCGATATTTCTGAAAAGGCCTATCAGCCCGAAGGGCTAGAGATCGGCGCACTGATCGATTTTGCCGAAAAGGCGGTATTTGAAATTTCGGACTCGGACCGGAGGACCTCTCTGGGTTTTCGGCCCATCCAGGGTTTGTTGACGCAGGCGGTAGACCGAATTGAGGAACTCTATGAATCAAAAGATGGAATCACCGGAGTGGCGAGCGGTTTTAAGGATCTTGATGCCTTGACCTCCGGGCTCCAGGAGGCGGACCTGGTGGTAATTGCGGGAAGGCCATCTATGGGTAAGACCTCGTTAGCGATGAATATTGCCGAGAACGCGGCGGTGGGTGCCAAGCTTCCCGTTGCTGTTTTCAGCATGGAAATGCCTGGACAACAGTTGGCGATGCGGATGCTGGCCTCACTCGGACGGATTAACGCTCACCGTATCCGCACCGGACAACTGCATCAGGAGGATTGGCCGCGGCTGACCTCTGCAATGGGGCTCCTGGACCAGGCGCCTATTTTTGTGGATGACACTCCCGCGCTGACACCACTGGAACTACGCTCCCGAATCCGGCGCCTCGTTCGCGAACATGGGCATCTTGGGATGGTGATCGTCGACTATCTGCAGTTAATGCAGACAGGGGATAATAGTGAGAATCGTGCCGTAGAGGTCGCGAACATTACCCGAGCGTTAAAGGTGATAGCCAAGGAGTCGCGGGTCCCGGTTGTCGTGCTATCCCAGTTAAATCGCGGGCTGGAGCAGCGACCGAACAAGCGTCCTATCATGTCAGACCTTCGCGAGTCAGGCGCTATAGAGCAGGATGCCGATCTTATTCTCTTTATCTACCGTGACGAGGTCTATAACGAGGACAGCCCTGAAAAAGGTACGGCCGAGATCATTATTGCAAAACAGCGTAACGGCCCAACCGGGACAATACGCTTGACATTTTTGGGTGAGTACACTCGATTTGAGAGTTACACTCCTGCGTTTGATGATCAAGGGTTCTGAATAACCCCTAACCTTCGATGTCTACCATGCCCTGTTTTGGCCCAGGGCGGTATCGAAGCATTGGCGAATATCGTCAGTTTTTAATTAAATCATGGCGAAAACTCGAGACGAATCGCTGTACCTCTGCAATAACTGCGGAGCCAAGAGCCACAAGTGGGTAGGTCAATGTGCGATCTGTGGCACTTGGAACTCACTGGATCTTTCTCGATCCGGTGTCGGGACTCTCCAGCCGAGCCCGGTAAACCAGGGGCCTCAAAAACTGTCTGATGTTCCGACAGGGGGAACCAAACGCTACCAGATAGGGCTCACCGAACTGGATCGGGTGCTCGGAGGAGGTATCGTCCCGGGGTCGGTAGTGCTCTTGGGCGGCGAGCCCGGAATTGGCAAAAGCACGCTTGCGCTACAGGCCCTTGGCATGCTCTCCACATCCTACGAAACTCTTTATATCAGCGCGGAAGAGTCCCTTGAACAATTAGCTCTGCGCTACCAGCGGCTTGGGTTGAACGACGTGGAACTTCACGCATTCTGTGATGGCCGCCTAGAAAACATTCTTGGCGAACTAGACAACCGAGGTTACAAGGTGCTGGTGGTCGATTCAGTGCAGACGCTCAGTACCCAAACCCTCGATTCGGGCCCCGGGAGCGTGGGGCAGGTGCGCGAGTGTGCAGAGCGTCTGGTTGCGGAGGCAAAACGGCGAGGCATCGCGTTCATCCTGATTGGGCACGTTACCAAAGAGGGCGCACTCGCGGGACCCAAGACGTTGGAACATCTTGTCGACACAGTTCTCTATTTTGAGGGTGACGCCACTAGCCGCTACCGACTGGTACGCGCTTGGAAGAACCGATTCGGCTCGGTCAATGAGGTGGGGGTGTTTGCGATGACGACCTCGGGGCTCAAGCCTGTGAAAAACCCGTCTGCAATCTTCCTGTCGGGCGCCAATATTCTGTCTCCAGGTACAGCTGTTTTTGCCAGTCAGGACGGATCGCGTCCCATGCTGATTGAGGTGCAGGCGCTGGTGGATCGAAGCTCCCTTGGAAACCCCCGTCGCCTCAGCGTCGGGTATGAAGGGCATCGCCTGAACATGTTATTAGCGATTCTCCACCGACATGCTGGCGTCAACCTGCTGGATCAGGACGTCTTCGTCAATATTGCCGGAGGGCTGCGTGTGGTCGAGACG
>JBMUHF010000318.1:0-2607 GCA_050302555.1 Arenicellales bacterium
AGCGGGATGAATTCTGGAGGCTCTAGAGGGTTACCAAAGGCACTGACCTCACCACGCTCAAGAAGGGCCACTCCAAAAGGATCATGGAGATTCGTCGTTATCTTTTTCCTGACCAGGTTTCGGCTGATGAGGTGTCGGAGTGACAAGAGTAAAACGTGGCGTCACGTTAGAGAGAGCGGTGTATTAAAAGAACGAGGCGTTTAAAGGAATGAGGTTAGCCGATTGGGAATCTAAGCACGCCAAGACACTTTCACTGAACAATCATTCC
The DNA here is from genome assembly GCA_050302555.1 of Arenicellales bacterium. Classification (GTDB taxonomy): domain Bacteria; phylum Pseudomonadota; class Gammaproteobacteria; order Arenicellales; family UBA868; genus UBA868. Next base: position 269 of record JBMUHF010000318.1, read on the forward strand.
GCGCCAAGAGATGATCGTTGTCCAGGAATTGACAACACGCAGCCTAAAAACGTCTAGAGAACTCCTAGACACAAGCCATTATTGAAGAGAATCCCCGGACACCCCCCGCCACAAAAGTTATAATTAGGTTGCCACTGTGTAGGAAACGCGCTTCGTTTTTCGGGATACCCTAACGGGGTTTTTTTACGGCCAGAGGGTGTCAGATGAAATTCGTCGATGAGGCCGTCATTTCGCTGCAGGCGGGACACGGAGGCCATGGCTGCCTAAGTTTTCGCCGAGAAAAGTTCGTTCCGAAAGGTGGGCCAGACGGTGGCGACGGGGGCCGGGGGGGGAGTGTCATCTTTCGAGCGACTACGGAACTCAATACCCTGGCCGATTTCCGTTATACCCGGAAGTTTTCGGCAGAAAATGGTTCTGGAGGTGCCGGGCGCAATCGGACAGGGGGCGCTGGCAGTGATTGTGTGATTCGAGTTCCTGCAGGAACTCTGGTTTTCGCAGAACACACTCAGGAACTCCTCGTGGACTTGGCGACGCACGGCCAGGAGTTCACCGCCGCTGCGGGAGGTCGTGGGGGAGTAGGCAATTCCCGGTTCAAGTCCTCCGTAAACCAGGCACCCAGGAGGACTATCCCTGGCGGAGAGGGCGATCGCCTGTCGGTGCGGCTGGAGTTACAGGTGCTGGCAGATGTCGGACTTTTGGGGCTGCCCAATGCGGGTAAATCGACGTTGCTGTCGAGAATCTCGGCGGCGAGACCCAAAATTGCGGACTACCCGTTCACAACGTTATACCCTCATCTTGGCGTGGTGGATGTCGGTCCTGGCGCCGGCTTCGTCGTGGCCGATATCCCTGGATTAATTGAGGGCGCAGCTGCGGGCGCCGGCTTGGGTGTTCAGTTTCTCAGGCACTTAAACCGGACCGGGCTTTTGCTTCATATTGTTGATATCAGTGATGAATTCGGGGAGACGCCTCACGCTTCGGTGGATGCAGTCTTTAAGGAGCTTCAGGCGTTTGATCGACAACTCGCCGAGAGGGATCGTTGGCTGGTGTTCAATAAATCGGATTGTTTGGACCCCGCTGCGGCGTTGGCAATCTGTGAGGAAACGCTCGTTGGCCTCGGTTGGGATGAGCCCTGGTTTCTGATTTCCGGAGTCAGCGGCGAAGGGTGTGCCGAGCTGTGTCAGAAGATCTGGCATAAACTGGATGCCGGTGGTGATGAAAATTAACGAGAGACCAAAACTTACCCAGCGCTGGGTCATCAAACTCGGCAGCGCTTTGCTGGCGCATCCGAAGACGGGTTTGAATCTACCCTTGATCGCGACTCTTTCTAAGGTTTGTGTGGAGTTACGGAAACAGGGAGTGGATCCGGTATTGGTTTCTTCTGGTGCAATCTCGCAGGGCTTGGTTCGTCTTGGATGGAGCGGACGCCCCCATGAACTGCACCAGTTGCAGGTGGCCGCCGCCGTCGGGCAGATGGGGCTTATCCGCGCTTACCAAGGCGCTTTTGAGGCGTACGGCACGCAAACCGCACAAGTCTTGTTGACGAGTGCCGACCTTAACGATCGTACGCGCTATCTCAATGCCCGTAGCGCCTTGCGGTCGATGCTAGAGATTGGGATTGTGCCGGTTGTGAATGAGAACGACACGGTAGTTACCGAAGAGATCCAATTTGGGGATAACGACTCGTTGGGTGCCCTGGTCTGTAACCTGGTTGAAGCAGATTATCTGGTAATCCTGACTGACCAGGACGGGCTTTTTGAGTCGGACCCCAGACACAATCCGGCTGCACAACTGGTCCGGGAGGGGTGCGCTGGGGATCCAGCGCTGGAGCGATATGCAGGACCGAGCGGTGTACTGGGTCGCGGCGGTATGCTGACGAAACTACAGGCAGCCGCGAAAGCCGCCCGATCCGGTGCGTCAACGGTGATCTGTTCTGGGCGAAACCCTGAGAGTCTTTTCGGGATACTGCAAGGATCGATTCCGGGGACCCACCTCAAAGCGGCGTCGGGACGCATGGCTGCGCGGAAACTGTGGCTTGCCGGACGGATGCAGTCGCGCGGACGACTTTTCGTTGATGCTGGAGCGGAAAAGGTTCTGGTGGATTCAGGCAAGAGCCTCTTACCCGTAGGCGTAACCCGGATTGAGGGTGAATTCCAGAGGGGTGACCTGGTGGATTGCCTGACAGAGGAGGGTGAGAGATTAATGGCGCGTGGGCTGGTGAACTACTCCGCAGAAGAGACGCGGAAGATTGCGGGCCACTCAAGCCTTAAAATAGAAGAACAACTCGGTTATGTGGATGAGCCGGAACTCATCCATCGGGATAATATGGTGCTGGTCTGAAA
>JBMUHF010000319.1:0-2321 GCA_050302555.1 Arenicellales bacterium
GTTGTCGGGGGTGAACTGTGGCAAAGCAGTGGCGCAACGGTGATTGTCGAATGCACACCCCTACCGCTCCGAGCCCGTGCACCCATGCTGCGTGACGGACTGGACGTCTTCACCCCATCGCTTCGCCGGGTGCCACCCGAAAGCCTTGACCCGACCATCAAGAGTCATAATTATCTTAATTTGGTCATGGCAGATTTAGAAGTCCGGGACCGCTCCTCCCATGCTTGGGCTGTATTACTGGATACACGCGGTTATGTTTCTGAAGGGATCGGGAGCAATGTTTTTTTCGTAAAAAATGGGGAGATACTGACACCCAATGCAGAATTTGTACTCCCGGGCGTAAGCCGTGCGGTGGTACTGGAGCTTGCAACGGGCGAGGGTGTTAGGGTTCATGAGACGGATATTTCTCCAGAGCAGGCACGTGACTCTGATGAAGCCTTCATTACCTCGACGAGTTTTTGCATCTGCCCGGTACGCTCCTACGATGGAGTAAGCCTGGACGGTGACGGTATTCCCGGTCCAGTCACACGCCGATTGAGCGATGCCTTCTCCAGGGAGACAGGTTTCGATTTCGTAGGCCAGTATCTAGAGGCCTTGAAAGGGTAGCTCATAGGCTCACTCCGGAAGCTTGGGTGAATTAGCCGGCCTTTTGACAGAATACGGGCGGAAACCGAGAATACAGTCACGGCCTTGGTGCCGCGCAGCCTGCTTCGGATTAACTGAAAGCCGGCGCGGAAGTGGGTCTTTACCGGTTTAACCAGGAGAACTCTCGATGCAAACCACTCTTGTTCAGGAGGTTTGGCCCTTGGCGCGTGATTCGCGCTTAGCACAGGCTATTCTTGTCGTGGCGGGAACGCTTTTATTGGCGGTCTCAGCAAAGGTTCAGGTGCCGTTTTGGCCGGTGCCGATGACTATGCAGACCTTCGTCGTGCTCTTGCTGGGGATTGCCTACGGACCGCGTCTCGGGCTTGCCACCGGGGCCTTGTATCTTGCGGAAGGCGCGTTGGGCCTCCCGGTCTTTGCTAAAGGTGCCGGAATGGCCTATCTGATAGGACCAACCGGAGGTTATCTTTTTGGGTTCGTGCTGGCGATGAGTGTCTGCGGTTGGCTAGCGAACCAGGGAGGGAGCCGGACTGCCGTGAGGATCCTAGGCGTGATGCTGGTCGGAGAGATTCTGATTTTTACTCCGGGTGTTTTGTGGCTCGGTGCTGCGATCGGTATAGACAAGGCAGTGACGTTTGGCTTGACACCCTTCATAGCGGCAGAAATATTCAAGATGGCGCTTGCCGCGGTTACGGTCCCGTTGGTTTGGCGCGCAGTTCGGCATTAAACGGAGCGCCTGCGGGAGGCGTCCAGACCCGTAGTTTTTGAGCCAATCCTGGGCATACAGAACAGCAGAATGAGGGAGAACCGATGAGAGATTATCTGCATATACAGCTTGCAGATCAGAAGGTAGAACGACAGACCTTTACTGGTGAGCAAATTGCTCGATCAGGGCGCTTTTTTATCGCCCGCGAGCTTGTGGCGTGTGGCGCCGCCAAGGTTGAGCCGCTGTCAGAAGATAATCCTCTGATCTTTTCGGTCGGACCTTTTGCGGGGACCAATTTCTCCAACGCAAATCGTGTGAGTGTTGGCTGCCGCAGCCCGCTGACCGGCGGCATCAAGGAAGCAAACGCTGGGGGCACCTTCGGCTTCGCACTCGGCCAGTTAGGCCTTGCAGGCATGACGCTGCATGGCGCGGCCAGTGATTGGACGGTCATGCATATCTCAATCGAAGGCGAGGTCAGTTTTTCATCTGCCGATAATTTAATGGGGCTTTCAAATTTTGAATGTGCAGCAAAACTGCATGAGCAGTTTGGCAACAAGGTCAGTCTTGGTCTCTGCGGGCCGGTCGGCGAGTATCTTGGTCTGTTGTCGGGCATCTCATTTAGTGATACCGATCTACGACCGTCGCGTCTCGCTGCGCGTGGTGGCGTGGGTGCGGTGATGGGCGCTAAAAAAGTTAAGGCGATCGTTTTGGATCTTAACAAGATGCCGAAACTGCATGACCGCAAGAAAGTGATTGGCGCCGTCAAGCAGTACAACGCCTTTCTCAAGGAAGACGAGATTGCCCAGAACATGAAGACCTTTGGGACTGCGCTGATGGCGGATACCCAAAACTATCTTGGTGGACTACCGGTCAGGAATTTCACAGCGGGACAGTTGGTCGATCCGGATCAGGAAACGATGCGTATGGGTGGCGAGTTCATCCGCGAACAGAACCTGGAACGCGGCGGCGAAACGGCACACGCCTGTATGCCGGGGTGCACTATCGAATGCAG
>JBMUHF010000320.1:0-4347 GCA_050302555.1 Arenicellales bacterium
TTCATCGTATTTTTCGCTATGGCCAATGCTGGCCTGCCTGGAACCTCGGGCTTCGTTGGGGAGTTCCTCGTTATCCTGGGAACCTTTTCCGTAAATGGATGGTACGCGACTGTTGCCGCTTTGACGCTTATCGTCGGGGCGGCCTACACCCTATGGATGGTAAAGCGTGTGGTTTTTGGGTCGATTCAAAATCCAAAGGTAACGGAAATGGAGGATCTTGACCGGCGCGAGGCAGGTATGTTGCTCTTCGTCGCTGTCGGGGTTTTACTCATCGGCGTATGGCCTGCACCACTCCTTGAAGTGATGGCTGCGAGTGTCGATCAACTGCTCGCACATGTGGCGGTGTCGAAATTATGATGAGCTTGACCGCGATCGATTTTTGGGCTGTCGCGCCCGAGATTGTTGTTGCCACCATGGCATGCCTGGTGTTGGTGGTAGATGTGTACACGCGTTCAGTGCGGCCATGCGCGTTAGCGTATCCGTTGACAATCGGAACGCTTATCGCGGGGGCAGTGACGCCCCTGCTAGGCTTTTATGAAGCACCCCAGTTGGCCTTGAATGGCCTAGTGATTCGAGATGGCGTCGCGGATTTCCTGAAAACAGGAACCTGTTTAGCTACTGCCGTGGTCCTTTTCTACGCTCGGGACTATGCACAGGAACGAGGTCTTTGGCGAGGGGAGTATCTTGTTCTTGCGTTGTTTGGTGTGGTGGGCATGATGACGATGATCGGTGCCGCGCACCTGCTCACACTGTATGTCGGCATTGAGTTGCTCGCGCTGTGTCTTTACGGAATGATTGCGATGGAGCGGGATTCGGTCCGTGCGGCGGAAGCAGCGATGAAATATTTCATCCTTGGAGCGCTTGCGTCTGGAGTGTTGTTGTACGGAATGTCACTGCTGTATGGCTTGACGGGGTCGCTGTCCCTGGTCACCGTGTCGCAGGCTTCTACAACGTTGTCATCGGAAAGTCTTCCGTTGATGCTGGCCATTACGATGGTGGTGGTGGGGCTGCTGTTCAAGTTGGGTGCGGTACCGTTTCATATGTGGGTGCCGGACGTCTATGACGGATCGGCAACCTCCACGACGCTCTACTTGTCGGCAGTTCCAAAGCTTGCCGCCTTCGCTATCCTGTTGCGACTGCTTTTTTCGGGACTCGGGGATTGGATAGAGATCTGGCAGGATATGCTGGCCGTTGCCGCCGTGTTATCGATCGCCCTGGGTAACGTGGTCGCAATTGCGCAGACCAGCATTAAGCGGATGCTCGCGTACTCCACAATTTCCAACATGGGTTTTCTCCTATTAGGCTTTTTCGCGGGTACGGCTGCGGGATATTCGGCCGCAATGGCATATGCCGTCATTTATATGGTGGCTACCCTCGCGGTGTTTGGGGTTATCCTCGCGCTGACACGGCCCGGTTTTGAGTCCGATTTACTTGATGATTTTCGGGGACTGAATGAGCGTAATCCTTGGCTCGCGTTTTTGATGCTGACGGTGATGTTCTCGCTGGCGGGAATCCCTCCGACAGCAGGATTTTTTGCCAAACTGATGGTGCTTCAGGCGGCGCTTGGTTCAGGTTTCATTGAGATCGTAGTTATTGCGGCGATTCTGGCAGTGGTTGGCGCCTTTTATTACTTACGGGTTGTCAAGCTCATGTATTTCGATTCTCCACAGCCCGGTGTCCTCAAAATCTCAGCTCAGGGGTACCGTCGCAGTACAATCTGGGTGCTCACCGGTAACGCTATTTTGCTTATCGCTATCACCCCATGGATCGGGAAGACCATCGATTTGATTGCTTTATCATTCGTTCATCTTGACCTTCCATAAGCGCTAGCCGACGCGCTCACAACGGCGGGGAAACCGAAGATTTCTAAGAGTCGGAACCGTGCGAAACGCCCCTCGAACGTGGTAAAATCAGCCACCTAAGAAATCTGTTTTCGCGAGCGCAAATCCGCGACACGCGACCTCTTTATTTTTGCTCTTTGCCCGCTCCTGATCGGGTAGCGGAATCGTTATGGATGAGATAGCTAAAGAAACGCTCCCCGCCAATCTTGAGCAGGAGATGCGCCAGTCGTACCTCGATTATGCGATGAGCGTCATCGTCGGTCGCGCACTTCCTGATGTTCGAGATGGGTTAAAACCGGTACATAGACGGGTTCTATATGCGATGTCGGTGTTGGGTAACGACTGGAATAAGGCCTATAAAAAGTCTGCCCGCGTCGTTGGCGATGTAATCGGTAAATATCATCCGCACGGGGATACCGCCGTGTATGACGCGATTGTTCGGCTTGCACAGCCGTTTTCGTTGCGCTATCCCTTGGTTGATGGTCAAGGTAACTTCGGGTCGGTCGACGGGGATGCGCCTGCCGCGATGCGGTACACCGAAATACGGTTGGATCGCATCGCTCACGAGCTGCTCAATGATCTCGATCGGGAAACCGTCGACTTCGTCCCGAATTACGACGAAACTGAGGAGCAGCCGGCGGTGCTGCCGGCTCGTTTTCCGAATCTTCTGGTGAACGGTTCTGCGGGTATTGCCGTGGGTATGGCGACCAATATTCCACCACATAATCTTACCGAGACCGTTGACGCTTGCCTCGCCGTAATTGACGACCCGGAAGTTCAGTTCGAGCAATTATTGAGCATTTTGCCCGGGCCGGATTTTCCTACCAGTGGAATCATTAACGGTAGTCGCGGAATTCGGGAGGCCTATCAGACCGGTCGAGGGCGGGTGCACATTCGCGCCCGCGTAGCTGTCGAGAACATTTCCGGAGGTGATCGCGAGGCCTTGGTCGCGACTGAACTTCCGTATCAGGTTAACAAGGCCCGGTTGCTAGAAAAGATTGCGCAACTTGTACGCGACAAGAAACTCAGCGGGATCTCGGGTCTGCGCGATGAATCGGATAAATCCGGGATGCGTGTAGTGATTGAGCTTAAGAAAGGCGAGAACCCTGAAGTCATTCTTAATAATCTTTACCAACATACGCAAATGCAGACAGTGTTCGGTATTAACTTAGTCGCCTTGCGGAATAACCAGCCCCGACTGTTTACACTGATAGAACTCCTCGAGGACTTTATTCGCCATCGAAGGGAGGTGGTGACCCGCAGAACCTTATTTGATCTGAAAAAAGCACGTGCGCGTGCCCATTTGCTTGAGGGGCTCGCTGTCGCATTGGAAAATATTGACCCCGTCATCGCACTCATTAAAAAGGCGTCCAATCCGGCCGAGGCCCGGGCTGGGCTTTTGGCGCAAGCCTGGGAATCAGCCGTGGTGACCCGCATGCTGGCGGCATCTGATCTGGCGGAAGGCGCGCTCGGAGAGACTGAGCCGGGTTGTGGCCCAGGCAACGATGGCTATCGTCTTTCAACCACCCAGGCCCAGGCGATTCTGGATCTTCGATTGCACAGGCTGACCGGCCTTGAACAGGAGAAAATCCGGAACGAATACCTGGAGGTGCTGGATCGGATTCGAGGCCATCTCCTTATCCTTGGGGATCCTGACAGACTGATGAAAGTAATCCGGGATGAGTTGGTAGCGATTCGGGATCAATACGGGGACGGCCGTCGCACCGAAATTATTGAGCGCCACGAAGACCTTGAAAACGAGGACCTGATCACGCCAGAGGATATGGTCGTTACGCTCTCCCATGAAGGCTACGCGAAGTCGCAACCGGTCACGGATTACCAGGCGCAACGACGTGGAGGAAAGGGGCGGGTTGCGACACGCACGAAAGAGGAAGACTTTGTCAAGACGGTATTTGTCGCGAACACTCACGATACTGTTATGTGTTTTTCGAATCTTGGGAAGGTGTACTGGTTAAAGGTCTATCAATTGCCGCACGCAGGTCGCCAGGCGCGCGGGAAGCCGCTGGTTAATCTACTGCCGCTGGGAGAAGGCGAAAGGGTCACTGCTGTGCTGCCCTTAATCGCAGGAAAAACAGGTCGTTATGTCTGCATGGTCACGCGAAGCGGGATCATCAAGAAATGTCTTTTAGAGAACTTCTCGCGCCGACGCTCGGTGGGTCTGATTGCTGTTAATCTTGTCGGCGACGACGAACTCGTTGAGGTCTGTCTCACCGACGATAACGCCGACGTTCTGATTTTCAGTTCTGCGGGTAAGGCTATTCGCTTTTCCGAAAAACAGGTTCGACCGATGGGTCGAAGTGCGCGGGGTGTCCGAGCACTCAATCTAAAAGCAGACCAGTCTGTGATCGCGATGCTGATTTGCACCGGGGATCAGCAGGGGGGTAAAGTGCTGGTTGCTACGGAGAACGGTTATGGAAAGCGAACCGATTTTAGTGATTTTCCGGCGAAAAACCGGGGTGGCCAGGGTGTTATCGCAATCAAGGCC
>JBMUHF010000321.1:0-1768 GCA_050302555.1 Arenicellales bacterium
TCAAAGGATGCGATCATCGAAGCGGTTCATCACTCTTCCACGCCGGGGGCTGGGTTTGCGTATATCGCGGTCATGATCGGCGTCGTGCTGACCGCTTTTTATTCCTTTCGACTCGTGTTTATGACTTTTCACGGGGAGGAGCGTATGGATGCCAAGACCCGTTCCCATCTTCATGAGCCACCAAAGGTAGTAACCGTTCCTCTAGTTGCGCTGGCAGTACCTTCGGTGCTGGCTGGACTCATCTTGGTCAATCCCGCTATGAGTGGCAGCCTTTTCGGGAACAGTGTCGTGGCATCTGTAAGTTTAGAAGGGCTAGAAATGACGGCGGCGGGCATGCTTTCCCATGTACCGTATGCCGCACCATTCTGGCTTGCTCTAGCCGGAATCTTCGCGGCGTGGGTGTGCTACTCGTGGAAACCGGAACTTCCAGCAGCCGCTGCAAAACGATGGTCGGGGTTATACCGGCTGCTGTTGAATAAGTACGGATTTGATGAGTTTTATCAGTGGGCCTTTGCAGATGGCGCAAGGGGACTTGGGCGCGTTTTCTGGGAGTGGGGGGACCAACGCCTGATTGACGGGGTGATGGTCAACGGAATCGCCCGGACCGTAGGCCGGGCTGCGGGCTTGGTGCGCCGGATGCAAAGCGGATTGGTCTATCACTATGCCTTCGTGATGATTATCGGGCTTGTTGGCCTGATGTCGTGGTTCCTCTTCCGCTAAGGGCAATTGGATGACCTTGCTGAACTACCATCTCCTTTCCGTATTGATCTGGTTTCCTGTCGTGGGCGGTGTTCTGGTTCTGGCTATCTCAGATGATCGCAACGCCGACCGCGCACGCTGGACAGCGTTGGGGGTTTCAGTAGCAACGTTTCTGTTGAGTATTCCTCTGTGGTCACGATTCGACCGGACCACTGCGGATATGCAGTTCGTGGAGCGGACCCCCTGGATAGAAAGATTTCAGATTGAATATTTTCTGGGTGTAGACGGTATTTCTGTCCCCCTGGTGTTGTTGACTACCTTACTAACGATGGTTGTGGTGGTGGCAGGCTGGCGTGTCGTCCAGGAGCGGGTGGCTCAGTATTTCGCAGCATTCTTGATCATGGAAGGTCTGATGATCGGCGTCTTCTGTGCGCTGGATGGGATTTTGTTCTACCTTTTCTGGGAGGCGATGTTGATACCGATGTTCTTAATCATCGGTGTCTGGGGGGGTCCGAATCGAGTCTATGCGGCGATCAAATTTTTTCTCTACACGCTGCTTGGGTCGTTGCTGATGTTGGTAGCCCTGCTCTACTTGAATCGGGTCGCTGGGGGATCGTTTGATTTATTGTCTTTCCATCACCTTCCGCTTTCCAGCGGGGTGCAGACCCTAGTTTTTCTAGCGTTTTTTGCGGCGTTTGCGGTCAAGATTCCGATGGTGCCGGTCCATACCTGGCTGCCGGATGCGCACGTCGAGGCGCCCACCGGTGGCTCGGTGATTCTGGCGGCTATTACGCTGAAGATGGGTGCCTATGGATTCCTCAGGATCGCCATGCCGATAGCGCCTGATGCTGCGCACCAAATCGCGCCGATCATCATCGGCTTGTCCCTGCTGGCGGTAGTTTATATCGCGCTCGTGGCGTTGGTTCAGCAGGACATGAAGAAACTGATCGCCTACTCCTCTATCTCGCACATGGGTTTTGTTACCCTTGGATTTTTCGTCTTTGAAACCCGCGCAATGGAGGGAGCGATCGTTCAGATGATTTCACATGGGTTTATTTCGGGCCCGCCG
>JBMUHF010000322.1:0-2325 GCA_050302555.1 Arenicellales bacterium
ACTCTCAGGAGAGCTCCACTCGTTGGTGGGTATTTCCTCGATGGGACCGTTTGGGTCCCAGCTCGAATACGGGTCTTTCCAGGTCGTCACGCTGTCTAGGCCTCACGCGCCTTATCGAGAATGCCCGCAATACCGCGCGGACGGATTAGCAGAATCAGAATGATCAAACCAAACTGTGTAATCAGTACATACTGACCACCCCAGAATCGGGCAGTCATCGCTTCATTAATGCCGAGAATAACCGCCGCAATCATGACACCCGCGACCGACCCGAGCCCGCCACACAGTGCGACGCTCAAACCCTTGATCATTGGGGTAATCCCGCCAAACGCCTGTAGGTAATAGGTTTGAGACAGCAGTACGGCCGCCAAACCAGTCAGGCCGCCGGTAATGGCCATCACGGAAAAACCGGTACGGCGTACCCCAATACCCACAATGGCAGCGGCATGCGGGTTCTGCATCATCGCGCGGATTTCAAGCCCTCGACGACTCGACTTCATCCACAGCAAGACCGCTGTCAACATGAGAATCGATGTAACCACGGCACCGACCTTGTCGTAGGTCATGGTCGAGCCGAACACCTTTATTGAGCCATAGCCGAATACCGGCGGAATGTTCTTCACACGCGGACCGAAATACCACAGCAACGCCTGTGTTCCAAACAGGCTGATCGCCAAGGTTGCAATCATGCCGCGGATCGTGAAATTGGGTTTGTCATGCAGAGGGATGAATGCCAGCGCACAGACGATCACGCCACCCAAGGCACCGCTGAGCACGCCGGACGCCAAAATAACTACACCGTTATGGGAGATGTATTGGGCGGCAAGCCAAGCACCATATCCGGCGAACGAGAAAATAAAGCCAAACGACATATTGATCAGCCCGAGGCTCGACCAGGTAATAGAGACACTGATGGCCAACGTGCCGTAAATGCACGCCAGGACGATGGCGTTGATGATCACGTAACTCCAATCCACGCCTTATGTCTCCCTTTTTGTCTGGTAGTCGAGCGACGCTGCGGCTTCGCCCTTGAGTGTTCCCACGTGCATTCCAATAATCCGGTCAACGCGGCCCGCCAGCAGGGAGACGTTCTGCTCGGCGATCACCATTGCTGATTCCCCCAGTTCAATTGCGAACAAGGCTTCCAGGACGCTCTTCCCAAGCTTTGGCGCGAGTCCCAGTGTCGGCTCGTCCACCAGGTAAAGAAAAGCTTCGGCCATTAGGCCACGACCAATCGCGACCATGCGTCGCTCTCCTCCGGATAAACGGCCCACCGGGGTGTCCATCAGCTGAACCAGTGGCGGAAAAATCTCGAGAATCTCTTTACGCTTTTGGGCACGGTTTCGCCACGCCGACTGGGTATAAGCACCACTGTCGAGATGATCCTTGACGGTAAGCCCCTGAAAGATCTCGTCTCCCTGCGGAATCAGAGACAAACCCTTATGGACGATCTGATGGGTATAGCGACCCGGCCCCTGGCTGCGGTTTCGACCGATCTCTTCGTCCCTTAACTTGATCGACCCGCGCTGCCAATGGGTCAGTCCGGCAATCGCGAGAAAGAGTGTCGACTTGCCATGACCGTTGAGCCCTACCAGACCCAGCTTCTCGCCGGCGCTCACCCGAAGATCCAGATCGTGGATGACACGCATCGGACCATATCCTGCCGACAGGCCGTCGATCTGTAAGATGGGTGCGGATTGGGTAGTCATTCGATCACGCACGCAACATCAATGGACGTCTTCAAAATAGGCGGCCCGAACCCTTGGGTCTTTCAGGACTGAACCGAGGTCACCTTCGGAAATCTTCTCGCCAGCATCCATTACCATGACCCGGTCGGCAATGGTGTCGAGCAGTTCCATCCGGTGTTCGACAATGATAATGGCCAGATTCAACTCCTTCGCCAGAATACGAATCAAATCATCAAACTCATCGACTTCTGAGTTAATGAGTCCTGCCGCGGGCTCATCCATAAGCAACAGGGATGGTCTGCGCATCATTAGACAACAGAGCAACAACTTTCTGCGATCTAAGGTATCAAGCAACACCGTTGGCTCATCCGAGTTAACCCAAAAACGGACCAAACCCCTTGCCCAGGATTCCTCCTGAGCCGTCAGATAGGGTTTATAGGCCTGCCGGGCGGCCTTAAAGGACTCTCCTACGGTGAGTTCTTCAGGAACGACGGGTGTCTGGTAAGTTCGACCGATACCGGTCCGTGCCCGCCGGTAGAGCGGCAAAGCTGTGACATCCTGGCCCTTGAACGTCACACTGCCGGATTTCGCCGTGTGGCGCCCGCTGAGCACCTCAAAGAGACTGGTCTTGCCGGCA
>JBMUHF010000323.1:0-6169 GCA_050302555.1 Arenicellales bacterium
GTCACAAGTTCCTGGTTGATTGGGTAGACGACCTCGCGACCTTCAATGACGACGGTATCGTTGATGGCCCCCTGATCATCACGATCAAGATGGAGCCAGCCGGCGTCTTTTTTCAGATAGGAGACAACTTCACCGAGCGGATCACGTACCCACAGATCAATATCATCGGTCCGCGCTTCGGGCCAGGTAACTGAAATAATGTACTCAGCTTTAAGATTTACTTGCCCCTGCCGCGCCTCCGGATTGAAATACACCAGGGAAACAAAGAAGAGCAGCGTAAATCCGAGCAGGGCATTGAACAGTAGATCAATAAACGGATCAGTGGTGTAACCCCCGGTTCTTCTGATCATTAATCAAGGTCAGTCGAAGGGTTGGCGATGCGAAAATGTTGAGTATCCACAATCGTAACAATGGCGCCAAATAGGCGATCCGCCGCACGGTCGAGTAACTGGTATTGAATACCCAGAATAAGGCCGCTGCTCAGCCCGGCAAGCGTAGTAAAGAGTGCAATGCGCATGCCACCACTCATCTGGGTCAGCATTAGCTTCGCTGCATTGAGATCGGTTGTCTCCATCTGCGCCACCGAACTCAACATGAAAATGAAGCCTATGACAGTTCCGAGAAGACCAAGTTTGATCATGAGGTCTGCAACAAACCAGCCGCTGGCGTGCCCGGCGCGAACCTGCTGTTGGAGATCAGTTCCGAGGTTAACCAGGTCGGCAACCTCTCGACCATTCGCGAGAGCGGTCGTCACAGCGTTCTGGTAATTCGTAGCAATGGATGAATGATCCTCACTTGACAGGATCGCGTCAGCGGCACCGAGACTTCGTGCACTCTCAAACTCTTTGTCCATCAGCCACGAGCGGTACCCAGCATGACCAGAAGCGATGATGAGGCCAGTCAGAATCACGAGCGACAGCCGGCTCGTATCCTGTTCCAGGAAGAGGACGAGCAGGCCAAAGTGAATAAATAGCACACCGCCCAGCAGCATCAACCCGGCAATGGCCAGCCAGTAGAGAAAGGTCCCACCTGAAGAATCGGGCATCGCTATGAGAGTGTTCCGTTACAGTTCGTCTTCGCTGTACGCCTGAATACTGAGTGCGTGGATTTCTTTTTTCATGAGATGATCAACGGCCTCGTATATCAGGCGATGGCGGGCAAGCGTATTGAGCCCCTTAAAACAACTAGCGATAACTGTAACTTGGTAATGACCTCCGCCGTCTGCAGCGCCCGCATGCCCCTTGTGAAGGTGACTCTGGTCTTCAATTTCTACAGATTCTGCTGACAATCTTTGTCGCAGAAGATCAACAATAAGGTCAATGGTTTTCATCAGAGGGGTCCGCCGGTTCGGTACTGATGTATCGCGCCACGATCATCATCTGGATAATGCTGAAGGCAAGTGTCAATCCCAAAAGCCCGAAAACCTTAAAGTTCACCCAAAAATCCGTGCGGGCCGCTTCATCCAGATGGGTCCGGAAATAAAACGCGACGTAGAGGTTAAGCAGTCCGCTGACGAAAAAGAAAAGACCCCAGGAAACGTTTACCTTCTTCCAGATTCTAGCGGGCATTTGCATCTGACCGCCAAGGAGGCGTTCCAGCACAGTCCGTTTGCCGATGAACTGGCTACCCAATACAACGACTGCAAAAATCCAGTTCACGATGGTCGGCTTCCACTTGATGAACATGTCGTCCTGAAAAATTAAGGTCATACCACCAAAGAGCAAAATCACAAACAATGTCACTAGGTGAGTGGTTTCAAATCGCCGATGGCGAATACGGATAAAAACCACTTGTGCCAGGGATGCGGCCATGGCTACCAGCGTGGCAACGTAGATGTCATAGAGCTTGAAAGCCCCAAAAAAAAGGACCAGCGGGAAGAAGTCGAAGAGCAGTTTCATAAATGGGGCAATAGTGAGAAAAATATGAGTTCAAATTATAGTAGGGGGCATGGCCTCTTGCTCACGGGGCCTCCCGGATTAGATTCCTGAAAATACTCGGGGTTTTCAGAGTATGGTTGTCTTCTCACTGATTCGGCATAATTCGGTCCCGAGTCTCATCTCCTGCGTTTCACTGAGTAAATATGACAACCAGATCACCAGTAACTGTTGCCCAACTTTCTGCAATGAAACGCAGGGGCGAACGTATCAGTTGCCTCACGGTTTACGACTACAGCTTTGCACATATTCTGGAGCAAGCCGGAGTCGACATTTTATTGGTCGGAGACAGCCTTGGCATGGTGATTCAGGGGTATGAGACCACGCTGCCGGTATCTATGGGCGACGTGATCTATCACACCCAGTGTGTGTCCCGAGGATGTAACGATGCGCTGGTGATTGCAGACATGCCCTTTGGTTCCTATCAGGGTAGCCCCCAAAGCGCCTTTGAGAATGCAGTCCGCCTTGTAGGAGAAGGAGGCGCCCACATGGTGAAGATCGAGGGTGGGGTGGTCATGGCCGAGACCGTAACGTTCCTGGTTGATCGGGGAATCCCGGTTTGCGGGCATATCGGCCTCACTCCTCAGTCGGTTAATCAACTTGGCGGCTTTCGGGTTCAGGGGCGTGAGGAGTCGGCCGCGGACGCACTTCGGCGCGATGCGCGAAATCTGGAAGAGGCGGGTGCATCGCTGCTCATTATTGAGGCTATCCCCGCACAGCTTGCAAAAAGCATTACCGACAGCCTTTCGATTCCAACAGTTGGGATCGGTGCAGGCCCCGATACCGATGGCCAAGTCCTGGTTCTATATGATGTTCTAGGTCTTTTCCCTAGGAGGAGTCCCAAGTTCAGCAAGGACTTTCTTGAAGGCACGGGATCTGTCCTCGAAGCCGTCAAGGTCTTTGTCGAGGACGTCAGGGCGCGACGGTTTCCCGGCCCCGAACACAGCTTCTGAAATGACTATCCGTTTGGCGACCTGAACCCCGTTCGGTTATTGTTCGCTTCTTTAGCAAATTCAGGTTTCACCGGCTATGTCCAATGTTGATGACCCAAAACAAGCCGTCCTGCAGCAGTTTGGGCGGGCGCTCAACACTTATGATGTTGCAGCTGGAAGGAAAGTCGTGACAGAAGACTTCGTCTGGAGTTACTACGAGGGTCCTGATGCGCCCGACGGCCGAGTGCTCCGCGGATTCGAAGCGGCGTGTCAGATCGTCGCCGAGCGTGTGAAGCGACTCGAGGGCCCAATCGAGTGGAAAGAGTCTGACGAGCACTTTTGTGGTGATAAAGTGCTATGCACCTCAAGGGCAATGGGACGTTTTCGTGACACTGGGGCTTTTGATGTGCGCGTTGTCGACATCTTCTCATTTCGCAATGATCGAATATGCTCGAAGGACACATACTGGAAAATCATCACGACTTGATTTCGGGATGGCCTTATCCGATTTCGGTTTAATGCTGCCTGGCATTAAACGGGCCTCTTAGTATTCGATGGCTATCACCCCAAACCGATCTTTTGACTACATCATCATTGGCGCCGGTGCTGCCGGTTGTGTCCTGGCTAATAGACTTTCATTAAATCCAGCGAATTCCGTTCTTCTTCTGGAGGCGGGTGGCGCCAGCCGTCATTGGAGATTAAGGATGCCGATGGCGGCGATGGATCGGCTGAGTCAGTCCAATAGATTTTGTTGGAAAAACTGGTCTGAGCCTGAGCCAAATCTTCATGGGCGCCAGATTTTTGTCCCTAGCGGCAAGGTGATAGGAGGTTCCTCAAGTATCAATGGCATGGTGCACGTAAGGGGCAATCCAGATGAATTTGACAGATGGTCCAATCGAGGCTGCGAAGGTTGGGACTATAAGAGCGTGCTTCCGTATTTTAAAAAATCAGAGACATACCACGGACCAGGCAACACATTTCGGGGTAATGACGGGCCGCTGAGTGTTTTTAAAACAACCCCGACTAATCCGTTGGATGTTGCGTTTATTGAATCTGGCGTCCAAGCTGGATTCAGGTTGTCTAAGGACTTCAATGGCCTTTCTCAGGAGGGCTTCGGATCCTATGACCATAGTATTGATGGCGGTCAGCGGGTCAGCGCCGCAACCGCATATCTTATGCCTGCCCAGGATCGATCTAATCTCACGGTTATTTCGGCCGCAACAGTAGAGAAGATTCAGATTGAAGGCCGGCGAGCTGTGGGGGTGAAATATCAAACGAATTCTGAAAGTCACCACGCTTATGCAGATGGTGAGATTATCGTTTGTGCGGGCGCAATCTGGACGCCACACCTGTTGCAAAGGTCAGGTATAGGGAGCGCAGAATTGTTGCGCGACGCCGGGGTAGAACTTACCCATCACCTGCCGGCCGTCGGGCACGGTCTTCAGAATCATATTGATGTTGTACTGCAATATGCGTGCAAGAAACCGGTCAGCATTCTCAATATGACCCGTCGCTGGAACCAGGTCGTGCAAGGTATCCGTTGGTTTCATGATCGCGGAGGGTATTACGGTACATGCCCCTTTATCGCGGGCGCTTTCTTTAAAAGTAGTGAGGACCAGCCCTTCCCGGATATACAGGTAATCTTTACTCCCTTGGCCACGGAGCCGACGAGTCAGAAGCCGAAAACTATTCATGGTTTTCAAGCACATATAGGACTTCAGAAATTTTCCACGGCGGGGACGGTTAGGGCGAGCAGTGCTCAGCCTGGCCAGGCCCCAGAAATACGCTTTAACTTGTTCGAGGAGCGAAGCGACCCACAAAGACTGGTTTACGCGATACGACATATGGAAAGAGTGTTTAGACAGCAGGCGTTTGCAGAGTTTTGCGGAGAGAGGCTGGTGCCCGGACCAGACGTTGAGTCAAGTAACGATCTAAAAGCGTGGTTGATTGCTAACGCTGGTTGCGCTCATCACTCTTCTGCGAGCTGTCGAATGGGCTCGCTGGATGACGAGAACAGCGTCGTTGATCCTGCGTGCCGTGTGGTAGGGCTCGAAGGATTGCGGGTGGTTGATGCGTCAATCATGCCGGAGATCGTCAACAGCAATACCCACGCAACGGTTGTGATGATTGCGGAAAAAGCAGCGGATATGATCATTCACGGCGAGCAATAAGTAGCTGTCGAACGTAGGGGAGACAGCTGCCTTTCTCGGTAGATGACTCCGTTTTTAATTTATTGAGAAACCTTGGTAGCGCTGACTTCCAGGCGGCCACCTTCTGGATCCCGAAAGAAGATTTGAATGAGATCAGCCTCGGGCACCTCGTAGACTTCGTATTCAATTTTTCTCGAGTCAAGTTGCTTCACGACCTCTTCGATGTTGTTTGTGCGAAAGGCAATATGATCTAGATGCTGATGCATCCGGCTAGAATCTGTTGATGTTGTGGATAGGTGCAGCACTGGCCGTCCTGACCCGTCATAAAGCCATGCGCCGGGAGGTCCTTCGAAAGAAGGGCGATACCCGGGCGTGAGTCTCAGGATATCCTGATAAAACAGACTCATAGTCTCCAGGTCGCGTACGTAGACATTGACGTGGTCAAGGTTCATAAAAGGTAGTGGTTTTCGCGCGTCAACGAAGACGCTGATAGTAGCATCGGACTGCCTGAGACTCAGGCGCTCATCAAATGATACCGGCGCATCTAGCTTTTACTCTACGCCAAACAACGCACCATCAAATTAATATAATGGAAAAAATCCCGCGTTTAAAGACTTGGTAAAAGGCATGACAGAGTATCCGTTTGCGGTTTATTCCGCTTTTTCTGATTCTGCCTTTGGGGGTTGCGCGGCTGGTATCCTGGATCAGGCTTCGGAACTCACCGGCAGCGAGATGTTGCAGATCTCCCGAGAAATTGGGGTCCCTGCAACCTGCTTTATCACTCGTATCTCACCGGCAGAGGTCAGCGTTCGATTCTTCTCTCCTTTATCTGAATACCCAATGTGTGGGCACGCGACTATTGCCCTAATGACCTGGTTGAACGAACGAGACTTTTTTGTCTTTGATGACAAGGGAGCAGCACATACCGGGTTGAGTACGCCGGATACCTTCACCAACGTCGAGGTTCAGCAGCGCAAAGACGGACGTATTGAAGTCCTGCTGACATTGCCCCCGGCGGTATTTGTGCCCGCACCAGTAAGTTCTATTGAACTTTCCCATGTCCTCGGCATTGAGAGTGAGAGACTTGAAAGCATTCTCGAGATGACAATGACGACTACCGATTTTCGATCATTGCTGGTACCCATAGACAATG
>JBMUHF010000324.1:0-4292 GCA_050302555.1 Arenicellales bacterium
CGATAACCGCTTGCACCCGGACGTCGCACAGTTCATTCAGTATAAAGCTTCGGACTATGATCGCTGGTTGGGTGGAATGCGTAAACTTCGCCGGAAAATCGTAAGCGAAATCGGCAGCACAAATCTCGAAGACATGCATAAACTGATCTGATTGAACCCTTCTATCCTGCTCTGTTGTTTAGCAACACCCGCCACTACTCTCCAATTTGTAGGTGTACAATGTTCTTGTGAAACTTCACTTTATTCCGAAAAGACTCGACCGGCGCGCAACGCGCTGTGATCTCGTCACCCTACGCTGACGTCCGGCCCCCGGGGCCTGATGTGGTGTAGTGACTTTTTGATGTTTCGGATTAGAAGATGACTTTTTTTCAATCGCTGCGAATCGCCATCGATATTGGCGGCACCTTTACCGACACCGTGCTTGTCCGCGGCCAGGACGAGATCCTTGCCTCGAGCAAGAATCTCACCACCGCCGCTAATCCTGCAGACGGCGCCCGAGAAGGTGCAAAACAAGTCATGCAGCAATCTGGTTGCGGCCTCGACGAAGTCAGCGGATTTATCCACGGCACTACGCTCGCGACCAATGCCTTGATCGAGCGACAAGGTGCGTGTGTCGCCACCATTACAACTGAAGGATTCAGGGACATCCTGGAAATCGGCTACGAGCGCCGATATTCGCAATACGACATCAACCTCAACAAGACTGAACCCCTGGTTCCGAGAGAACGGTCGTTTACGGTCAGGGAACGTATTGATGTCGGCGGAAATGTCCTCATCCCATTGGATGACGCGTCTATCGATAATCTGATTTCAAGCATCGACGCATGTGGTGCTGAAGCACTCGCTATCTGCCTGCTCCATTCATACACCAACCCGCTCCATGAAAAGGAGCTTCGCGAGGTCCTGAATAAAAGACGTCCGCAACTGGCAGTCTCAATATCTTCGGAGGTCAGCCCCGAAGCACGGGAGTTTGATCGGCTTTCAACAACTGTTGCCAACGCATACATCCAACCGCTCATGAAAGACTATCTTGAGCAGTTTGCTCAGGGTTTCTCAAAAGACGGGTTGAATTGCCCTATTCTGATCATGACCGCCGGTGGCGGGATGTGCGCGATAGATACCGCAATGCGATTTCCGATTCGGCTGGTGGAATCGGGACCCGCCGGCGGCGCGATCCTTGCAGCCCAGATTGCAAGCCAGGCCGGACTCGACGAGGTTCTGTCTCTCGACATCGGCGGCACTACGGCAAAACTCTGTCTTATCGACAAAGGGGTGGCTCAGACATCTCGCCAGTTTGAGATTGCCCGCGCCGAACGCTTTATCAAGGGATCAGGGATACCCGTTCGAATTCCGGTGATCGAGATGATCGAGATCGGTGCGGGTGGCGGCTCGATAGCGGCAGTCGACCGCCTCGGCCGCCTTACGGTCGGCCCAAGGTCCGCCGGATCGGACCCCGGTCCTGCGGCTTTCGACCGTGGAGGAAACCTGCCGACCGTCACTGATGCGGACATTACCCTGGGCTACATTCCCACCGAGACCTTTGCTGAAGGAAGACTCTCGATCAATGTAGACGCCGCCAGCGCGGTGCTGGTCCGAGACATCGGTGCAGCGCTAGATCTTGATGCCATCGAGGCTGCAGATGGCGTAAGCCGCATTGTGGACGAGAACATGTCGAGTGCCGGGCGCATACATGCGGTGGAATCCGGCAAGAACCTTGAGTCACGAACCATGATCGCTTTCGGGGGAAACGGCCCCCTCCATGCAACCCGCGTTGCCCGGTCAGCCGGTGTCCGTCGTATCGTGATTCCCGCCAACCCTGGTGTGGGCTCGGCGCTAGGCTTTCTTTTTGCGCCGGTTTCTTTTGAAATCGTACGCTCACACTATTCTTTCTTAAAGCGACTGGATGTCGCCCCCATTAACCAACTGTTCAGTGAGATGGCCGAGGAAGCAGCCGCTATCGTCCGACAGGGCGCTGGCGATCAACCCATCTTTACGCAAAGAAGCGCCTTTATGCGCTACCACGGCCAGGGGCACGAGATCGAGATCATTCTCCCCGACCGATCGCTGGCTGATGATGATCTCGATGATCTGATAAGCGACTTTGAGGATGAATACCGCAGACAGTTCTCCCGGCCCGTACCCGGAATGGAGATCGAAATTCTCAACTGGGGTCTCAAGGCCGCGACCCGTCCGGCGGAACTCACCGCAGATACGACCCCACCAAGCCTCCGGGAAGTTACGCCCAGTGCAACCCGTGAGATCGTCTGCGACATCGACGGCACCAAAAAATTCGCGGCCTTTTTCTACCGCGATACACTGACACCGGGCGATCACATCCACGGTCCAGCCCTTATCACTGAGGCCCAGACCACGACACTCGTGAGCGAGGATTATTCAGCCCATGTCGACAACATGGGCAACCTTATTCTCATTCACCATTAAGAAAAGGGCGCACAATGACAACCAGAATATCCAGCACCCGGCTCCAGGTGATGTGGAATCGCCTCCTCTCACTCGTTGAAGAACAGGGACAGGTGCTTACCCGGGCAGCGTTCAGCCCCATCGTGCGTGAGTGCGGTGATATCTCCGCGGGGATCTTTGATGCTGAGGGACGCATGCTCGCGCAGGCTGTGACAGGTACTCCAGGTCACGTCAACACCATGGCCGAGGCCGTCTTACATCTGCGCAGGCGGTTTCCTGCTGGATCGATGAAGCCTGGTGATATCTACATGACCAATGATCCCTGGCTGGCAGCTGGTCATCTCAATGACTTTCTTTTGCTGATGCCCGCCTTCAAGCATGGCAAGGTGGTGGGATATGCTTCCTGCACCTCGCATCTGGTGGATCTTGGGGGGCTTGGCATGGGCCCTGAAGGATCCGATATCTACGATGAGGGCCTTCTGATTCCGCCATGCCGACTTGCCGAAGATGGCGACCCAAACGCACTTCTGATGGATGTTATCCGCGCCAACAGCCGTGAACCTATTGGTAACGAGGGCGACATCTACGCACTGATCGCATGCTGTGAAGCCGGGGTAAACCGGCTCACCGCCATGATGAATGAATTTGGGATCGACGACCTGCAACATCTGTCTCGCTATATTGTCGACACCTCCCGCGGCGGAACCCTCCAGGCCATCGCTGAGGTCCCCAATGGCTCGTACCACAACATGATGTGGGTCGATGGTTATGAAAACGAGTTGGAACTCCACGCTACGCTAACCGTGACCGACACGGCGATGCACGTTGATTTTTCTGGCACCTCCGGCTGTTCCAAAAAGGGGATTAACGTGCCGCTCAACTACGCAACGGCCTACACCGTTTTTGGACTTCGCTGCATTGTGGGATCAGACATCCCCAACAATGCCGGATCGCTTGGACCGTTTACGGTCGACGGACCGCCCGGCTGTATCTTGAATGCCCAGCATCCCGCACCGGTTGCGATGCGCCACACGCTGGGCCAGGTAACACCGGATTTAGTTTTAGGGTGTCTACACCAGGCAATGCCGGAAGCGGTTCCCGCTGAGGGCGCCAGCTGCATGTTTGACCTACCCATGCGTCATGCACCTGAAGTGGCACGCGAGGGCGGTCGCCGGTTTGCAATTGAACCGGTGCATAACGGTGGCACAGGTGCTCGTCCCCAAGCGGACGGCCTTTCTGCTACGGCCTATCCTTCGGGCGTCTTTGGATCGCAGGTCGAGATCACTGAATCTGTGGCTCCCGTCATCATCTGGCGGCGAGAATTACGCCCGGATTCTGGCGGCGCCGGTAAATACCGGGGAGGATTGGGGCAAAGTATCGAACTTAGCTCAGCCAATGGTGCGCCGTTTATTGTGTTCCTTTCGGTCGAACGCCTGAAGTTTCCACCCCTTGGTCGTATGGGAGGGCTTTCGGGTGCGGTCGGCCGCATCCGTTTTCGAGATAATGACTCGGAGCTCTCCGGAAAGGGTGAACTTCGTGTGACCGCTGATGACTATCTGATTTTCGAAACGCCCGGAGGCGGAGGCTTTGGACCCCCTGCCGATCGGGATCCCGATGCGCTGAGACTTGATGTCCGGCGCGAATTGGTCAGCCCGGTTGGCGCCAAAAACGACTATGGTATGAATTTATGATCAGTGCCCGACCCCATCTCGACCGTATCGCCGGCTACACTCTCGCCGACCTTGGCGAAGCGGATTTAATCTCCCTTGCACAGAATGAAAGCGCATTTGGGGCGAGTCCAAGTGCGATCAGCGCCGGCCAGGCCGCCTGCGCAGCTCCCGAGCGCTACCCGGATACCCAGTGGTCCAAAC
>JBMUHF010000325.1:0-10940 GCA_050302555.1 Arenicellales bacterium
GATCCATCCAGCGTTTTGACGCGGAGGCGTAGTCTGCTGGAGATATCATGTCATCAAATATTGCTTTGGTTTCAGCCCTGTCAAATTGACAGACGTGCGCATACACCCCGATGGCGCCATTCCAGTGCGTTTTCAGGATCCCAAGACACTCGTCAATGTAGTCGACTTCGGTATGCATGATACTGATCAGGGGTAGGTTCTTGTCTTTAACTGCCGCAAGAGCGTCCTCTAAAGGTTCACCACCCAAAAGACACATCTTGCCATCAATGGGTTTTACAGAGACACCGGCCCACACCGGCAACCCGCTCGCCTCGGCACCATCAACGCAAGCGAGCAAACGGTCTATGTGACTCAACATTTCTAACATGATGAGATCGCATCCACCTTTAGCCATCAGTACAGCCTGATCTCGGCTGTTTGTTTCCAGGTCGCCCAAAGAGGGCTTCTCTTTTGTCCAGATCCAGTGGGTAATCCCCCCGGCAACGAGCGCATCGGGATTCCCGGAACCGTCTCGCGCCTCATTTGCAAGCCGCACGGCCGCATTGGTCAGATCTTCAAATCGATCTTCTATCCCGGCTGAGCGAAGGCAGTGTCGCGAGGAACTGAAGGTATTGGTGATAATGATTTCTGCCCCGCACTCGATATATTCTTCATGAATGGTTTGGACGATCTCAGGGTGAGAAAGGGCGGCACCGCTATTCCAGGTATTAACGATCTGCGGAACGCCACGGCGCTCACACTCTGTGCCGGTCGCCCCGTCGATCAGTATGCACTCTCCGGCACGGATCCGATCCCAAACCGCTTGGTAACGTTCGGTCGACATCGTTTATTTTTTTCCTTTGACGTTTACCGTAACTTCTATGGTTAGTGTGAATTGCTTAGCGGGGTATCGCCGAGGGTCGTGCCCCCTTCCAGGACAATCTCCTGCAATCGATAGCTCCACTGCTCCAGAAGTACAGTCTGTGCGGCAACTTGGCGCTCTAAGGGGACGCGAGCCGACGGAATTGCACTGGCTTGGTCAACGACCTGCGCCGCGAGCTCTGCATTACCAAGCTCAGTCATCTGGTGGCGGACATAGTCCCTGATATCCTCAGGCGTTACGGACTCCATGTATATAGAAGAAACATGCTTACTGAGCTGGTTGGTAACGGCATCTGACGTCAACGGTTCACCAGTTCTGTTTAAGAAGACACCAGTACACTCCGTTGATTTGGGTAACCAGGTTATTACCCACTGCGGGATCATTAAATCCCAGGATTCGTGTGCCGCGGCCTTAGACCGATACCAGATGCGGGATTCTTCATCAATATCGGACCAGTCCATCCGAATGATATCCTCCACAGGTTGACCAGTCGCCAACAAAAATCTATGAACCAGTGGCAGGCCAGGCCAGATGGCGAGAATCTCCGCATCCATGAGATCGCGGACGTTTTCCTGTTTAGTCGTCACCAGGCACCTACTTAAAAGATTTGATCAGTTGTCGGTTACGCCGGGATATTAATCGTGAAGCGCAGTAAATAGCCATCTTCAGGATACAATTTTTCCAAACTCGCCTACGTAGTTCTGTAGGCCCCAGCTCAGGCGGGAACTTTGCCCCTTTTAGATCGCAAATCACTAAATATTGTGCGCTTTTCCGTAATTGCGAGGAAGTTATCCGTGACAACATCCTGCATTAGCCCAGGAGGTGTGAAATGCCCTTAGCCATGAATCTTAATCCCTTTATTACCTGCGCCGTAACCGGTTCAGGCGGCACGCAGGATCGTTCCCCGCATGTGCCACGTTCGCCCGAGCAGATTGCAGCCAGCGCTATTGATGCGGCCAAGGCGGGTGCCGCGGTTGTGCACTGTCACGTGCGTGATCCCGAGACGGGTAAGCCCGGCCGGCAGAAAGAGCTCTTTCGCGAGGTGGTCGATCGTATTCGTGACTCGGATACGGATGTCGTCGTCAACCTGACTGCCGGCATGGGGGGCGACATGGTTTTCGGCGATCCAGAGCGTCCGTTGCCGCTGGATGAAGCCGGTACCGATATGGCGGGCGCGACCGAGCGTGTTGCCCATGTTGCTGAATGCCTGCCGGAAATCTGCACACTTGATTGCGGCACTATGAATTTTGCCGAGGCCGACTATGTTATGACCAACACGCCTGGTATCTTGCGAGCGATGGGACAGATGATGACTGATCTCGGCGTTCGCATCGAGATCGAAGCGTTTGATACAGGGCACCTGTGGTTCGCCAAGCAACTCGTTAACGAGGGCATCATTCCGGCGCCTGTCATGATCCAGATGTGCATGGGCGTTCCCTGGGGCGCCCCCGATGATCTGAATACCTTCATGGCAATGATCAACAACGCGCCTGCCGACTGGACAGTTTCTGCATTTTCGATTGGGCGCAATGAAATGCCCTACGCAGCCGCGGCGGTGCTCGCTGGTGCGAATGTACGGGTGGGTCTTGAAGACAATTTGTGGCTGAAAAAAGGTGAATTGGCAACCAACGCTCAACTCGTCGAAAAAGCCGCCACGATTGTGACCAATATGGGTTGCACCCTGATGACTCCGGCAGAGGTACGCGACAAACTACAGTTACAAAAGCGCATGCCGGTGGCAGCGTAAGGGAGCAATGAGATGAACAATATAAAGACGGCCGCCATTATCGGCGGCGGTGTCATTGGTGGTGGTTGGGCTGCACGCCTTATTGAAAACGGAATTGAGGTACGCGTTTTCGATCCGGCGGTTGATGCCAAGGCAAAGTTCGACGCCGTACTGGCCAATGCGGATCGCGCTTACGCCAGTCTGACCAATGCACCCCGTGTGGCCAAAGAGCAGTCTCTTGGCACGCAAGCGCAGCCGACGCCGCCGAGGGTTCGCAGCTGATCATCGAATCGGTACCCGAGCGACCCGACATCAAGCGTGTGGTTTATGCCGAAATCGAAACTTCTGCTGCTTCTGATGCAATCATCACATCGTCAACCTCTGGCATCATGCCAAGTGAGTTACAGGCCGAGATGGCACACCCGGAACGGCTAATGGTGGCGCACCCGTTTAATCCGGTGTACTTGCTGCCGCTGGTAGAACTTGTGGCCGGCAACCAGACCGATGCCAAGTACATCGAATGGGGCAAAACATTCTTTTCCGGCATCGGCATGCATCCGCTGCATTGCCGTGTGGAGATCGAAGGTTTTCTTTCCGATCGGTTGCAGGAAGCTCTGTGGCGGGAGGCACTCTGGCTGCTTCACGATAAGGTGGCAACGGCGGAGGAAATCGATGCGGCGATTGCCTATGGTCCCGGCTTGCGTTGGGCGCAGATGGGCACTATGCAAACATTCCATCTCGCCGGCGGGGAAGGGGGTATGCGGGCGATGCTGGCGATGTTCGGACCGTGTCTTAAGTGGCCCTGGACGAAGCTAATGGATGTACCTGAGTTGACCGAGGATTTCGTCAATGAGGTCGGGGACCAGTGTGAGCAACAGGCGGCAGGCTTAAGCCCCCGGGAGCTCGAACGTATCCGAGATGATAACTTGATCGCGATTCAGCGTGCACTTAAAGGCAATGACTGGGGTGCCGGAAAAACCTTGGCGCACTACGAGGCAAAGATGGCTCAGGCAGCAAACGACGACTGAATCGCTAAGCTGCTCGTGGGCCCGTTGCTATTTTAGGAAGATCTCCATGGATTCGGAACAATCCCCTGATTTAGAGTCGTGAAACAGACATACCGCATAAACGAACTTGCCCATGACGGTTTCGGCATCCGCCTTGAGTTCGAGAGTGCTGATCTTGAAGATGTGCTCGCTATTTTTTCGGCTAATGCAGATGTGATCCTCAGTCGTTTTTACGCGGCACGCGGACTGATGCTGATCGAGGGAATGCACGGCGTGTTCGAGCGCCCCCGAGCATTGGTTGAACTGAGTCGATTGTTTGGTTCTGAGGTTGAGAACTATCGTCAGACTCTGACCAGCCCAAGATTTTTCCACGACTCTGAAGAAGAGATACTGATCCTCTCAAACGAGCCGCCCTGTAATCACCCGCCGCCACCGCGTAGTCACGATGATGGGCTTAAGGTTCAATTCCCACACCAGGTTAACTGGCACAGTGATCAAAGTTACCGGCGTCCGCCCCCTGACATCACGTTGTTGCTGGCTGTACGGACGCCCCCGCCAGATCAGGGCCAGACTCTTGTTGCAGATTGCACTTCGGCCTGCGCTGCGCTCACTCCGGAAACCCGGGAACGTCTACGCCATCTCAACGGAGTTCACGCGCCAAGCTGGGTCGGGCGTTCTCGGAAAGCGGTGGAAAAGGGCGAGCCTATTCTGGATCTATTGCCGCATCAGCTACCACAGCGGCATCCGCTACTGCGCCAACATCCAGTCAGCGGTGAAGAATCGCTGTTCGTCTGCGAGGAAAAACAGATGGATTTCGTTGATGGCCCGGTGGTCGAACTGGAGACAGGACCGAATGGGGAAGGCGCCAGACTCATCCGTGAACTGCTTGCACACACCACCCAGGAGAAATTCGTTTACGCCCACCAGTGGCAGGTTGGCGATTTACTGATCGCGGATAATCGTAACCTCTTGCATTGCGCTACGTGGTATGACGCGGATTCTTATTCACGCCTGATGTGGCGCACTACAGTGATGGGTAATCCGGGCCATGAATATGAGGGGGAGAAAAAGTCCTGGATTCCCAAGGACGGCAGCAAGATCATGGCCGGGATGGATCACGCCTGAAAGCCAGACTGGCTTCGCTAACTTAGCGGTGCATAATGATTCGCTCGGCGACTTTACTCTCCTGGGATTACGGTTCGGTCGGATTACTTGCTCGGAGGTGTGAACTCGACTTTTTTCACCATGTTTCTCACGGCATCAATATCTACCGCTTCCAAGATAATCGGATTGCTGACAGTTCCACTGGCCTTCGCTTTAAGAGTCATCGCGGCAATCTGTTCGAACGAGTCTGCGTCAGAGATCACATAAAAGTCATATACGCCCCGAGTCAGGCAGTAGTCGACCAATGTTGCGCCGACGCTTTGGTGCATAACTTCCATGACGGCCCTGCGATCTGAGTCGCCGTCGATGAGTCCAGCTGTTCCTTCATTGGTGTAGGCAGCTAAAGTAATAAATCTGGGCATGACGATTCCTTTTGATGTAGTCTCTTTCGGATAGGAGAGTTTGATTTAGCATAGCAGTGTGACATGTTAGCCACGGTCGGTGCTAGGTCTAATCCTGCGTATTCAGACACTCTATATCCAGTTACGGCTGGCTCCAGGATAATAATCCACCCCCATATATAGGAGACTCCAAATGCCTTTGATTCAGGTACAGATGTTCGCGGGCCGAACACCCCAACAGAAACGAGATCTGGTTCGCGCATTAACCGATGCGTTTGTCGAAACCGCTGGCAGCACCCCGGATGCAGTAGACATAATACTGACCGATGTTGAAAAATCTGACTGGGCTCAAGGAGGAGAGTTGTTCTCCGAAAAAAAATCAAAGTGAATGATTCCGCTTCTCCAGTGTCTCGTGCCTAGCCGTTTCTCATCGTCATACAGGTTCTCGTAGCTACATGACAACTTTTGAACCATTCAAAGTAAGCATCTCTGACGAAACGATTGACGCGATAAGAAGGCGGGTGGCTTCATTCCCGTGGCATGAAATGCCAGACGATGGAGGGTGGGACTACGGCACAAATCTGGACTACCTGAGAGAGTTTTGTGACTACTGGGTCACAGAATTTGATTGGCGAAAGCAAGAGAAGCGAATAAATGAGTTTGATAACTTCGTTGCTCCAGTCGATGGGATTGACATCCATTTTATCCGCGAGAAAGGAAGCGGATCTTGTCCTAAGCCTCTCATAATCTCTCATGGATGGCCGGGCACCATCGTTGAGTTTCTCGACTTTATTGATCTGCTGACCCATCCGGAAAATCATGGTGGGTCGGTGGAAGATGCTTTTGACGTTGTTGCACCCTCCCTGCCTGGGTTCGGGTTCTCAGGTCGTCCACCACGACCATATGGCCCCCGAAAAATGGCGAGCATCTTCAATAGTCTGATGACGGATGTCTTGGGGTATGACCGTTACATCGCCCAGGGTGGAGATTGGGGTGGCGCTATTTCAAGCTGGTTGGGTTATGAGCACGGCCCTTCGTGCGCCGCCATTCATATCAACATCTTGACGATGCGGCATAAAGACGGGCCACAGGGGGCAGAAGAAATATCGTGGGCAGAGCAATTTGAAAAAGACCAGATTGTTCAAAATGGCTATCGAACTCAGCAGGCAACCAAACCTCAGACCTTAAGCTACGCCATGATGGATAGTCCGGTCGGCGTGGCCGCGTGGATCCTGGAGAAAATGCATGGCTGGTCTGATCTGACACAGGGTGATTTAGAAAGCGTATACACCAAGGATCAGTTATTGACGAATATCATGGTTTACATCGTTACGGGAACCTTCAACACTGCGTCCTGGATTTATTACGGACGCCGTGAAGAGGGGGGGAGAATCTTATCGCCAGAGGGGAAGAGGGTGGAAGTGCCGACCGGTTGCGCACTGTTTCCAGAAGAACTTCTGGCGTGGCCGCCACGAAGTTACGTCGATCGAATTTACAACGTGACGCATTGGACAAAGATGCCGCGCGGTGGACACTTTGCAGCGATGGAAGAGCCAGATCTGCTAGTAAAAGATATTCGTACATTCGCACGCAGCCTGTGATATTCGAAAGACCCATAACAACTATCAAAACAAGAACCTAGTTTCTCGATTGAGAGCAATTGATCAAGAACTTCGACAGTTCATCGGGATGAGTAATCATCATGTCGTGACCCCAAGCGTAACTGTAAGTCTCCCAGGCGGGATCTGATGACTTTTCGGAAAGAAATCGATCGAACCAGGGAGCCTCGTAGTGAGTTGCCCTGAGATAGATTTTTCGTGATACCTGTTTCCAAGCTCCCTCTAAACTTATCGGTTGGGTGATAGTCCTTGGAGGTTGTGGCTGGAGTTGGCGATCAACCCAGTTTTTCATCTCACCCGATAGATTAAACACGTGCGCTGGCACCGGAGGAATTAAGCCGCTTTCATCGGGAGTCGGAAAATGGGCGCTGGACGGGTATCGAACATCGAGCGCGGATTTACCATTTTCAGGGATCATTGCATCAAGATACACCAGGGTCCGGATACGGCCCGGCATTTTGTCAGCAACTCCGGTAATAGGCATGCCACCATAA
The DNA here is from genome assembly GCA_050302555.1 of Arenicellales bacterium. Taxonomy (GTDB): domain Bacteria; phylum Pseudomonadota; class Gammaproteobacteria; order Arenicellales; family UBA868; genus UBA868. The sequence continues at coordinate 7,214 of JBMUHF010000325.1, forward strand.
GAATGTCCGACTAGCACTATGTCATCGAGTTTCTGGGATTCAATAATTGCGCAGACATCGGCGATGTGAGTATCAAGGCTTACTTTGGTTGGGTCTGAATCTGTCTGAGCCTCCATACCCGACAGCGATGGCGCCAAGGCTTTGAACCCCTCACGCGAGAGGCGATCCACTAAAGGGGCCCAGCACCAACCACCGTGGAACGCACCGTGGATCAGGAGAAATGTCACCCTTGAAGAATCATTTTGAAGTTGTTGAATTATGGCCAAGTGAGCCGAGAGTAATAGTTAAGTAGGGTGGGTCGATAGCGTAAGAAATATCAGGCCTGTCGGTTCTTACCCCGATCGGCCCATAGATAGATAGATAGTCCGACCCAGATCAACAGAAATGCAACGACGTGAATTTGGGAAAAGTTTTCATCGTAGACGAAGACACCAATTAGAAAGGTTCCCGTTGGTGCTAGATAGAACAGTGTTCCCAGTAGAGAAAGAGGCATCCTGCGGGACGCTACAACGTACAAAAGGATTGGCAATATTGTGTATATGGCCGAAAACGGCAATAACGATCCGGACCAGGAAGCCAGCGATTTACCCTCCTCCAAAGGAAACTGAATGACGAACCATAAGCCAATAAAGAAAAGTGGAACTGTCTCCAAGAAAAGACCTGCTGCAGGCTCAACAGAAATTCGCTTCCTGATTGCACTATAAACCGTAAACGTGAGCCCCATGGTAACGCCAAGCCAAGGGTTTTCTCCCAGTAGAATAATTAAGGCTGCGACACCGGATATGGATAAGCCTACCGCCAGCCACTGTGTCGGGCCAATGCGTTCTTGAAAGAATAGATAACCAAATAAAATTGAGAATGCCGGAACTAAGTAGAAGCCCATCGACAGTTCCACGATGCGATTTGTAAAGATGCCCCAGATATATAGTGCCTGTTGCGCAGCAACGATAAGGCTTGTTGCAACGATTGGAAGCAAAAGTCGTCTACTTCGGAACACCGGTACAACTTCATGCCAAGACCGCAAAACAAGTAACACCAGAAGCATAAAAGGCATAGCCCAAAGCGCACGGTGCCCATACACGCTTAGGAACCCAAATGATTCGGTCTGTTTGAAATAAAGAGGGAACGAACCCCAGATCAGAATTGCGCAGAGACCATAGGCGAGACCGATGCCATCACCATGGCGATTAGTTGTCGACGGCACCAAGCCTCTCCGCACCCAAAGAGCATCGCCGTCTTAACCGCCAATCATTATCTACTACGCTGGACATGGATTCATTCCACCAGATATTGCACTCTCGCGACCTCGTCAATCAACGGCATAAAGCGATCGACAAACGATAAATGTGTTGGGTGATCTCGATATGCAAACAAGGCCTCTTCGCCTGGAAAATCGATAACTAAAGCATAGTCCCAAGTATCTTCTCGGATTTCTAGATCTGGCCCGAATTCAAAGCGCGAAACTGTTGGAATGATATTTGCAAGTCCATTAAATCCATCGGTCATGGCCTGAATTTGATCAGTTCCTACCTTAGGCTTGAATCGAATCAGTGTGATCTGCCGTATCATCGTTGTAGTCCCCGCTTCTGTTGTAGGTTATCAGCTCGTAATTACCTACCGAGAATGAAATCTGCGCACCTTTCACCGACCATAATCGCTGGCATGTTGGTATTGGATGACACAAGGTTCGGCAGTACTGCCGCATCGGCAACACGCAAACCCAAGATCCCATGAACACCGAGTTCGGCATCGACCACTGATTGACTGTCTTGACCCATTTTGCAGGTCCCGACCGGATGCCAGCACGTATTACCGCATTCTCGAGCATAACTTAGCAAAGACACAGATCCGGTAACGGATGCACTCGGCCTAACCTCTCTCTTGATCAGCTGCCTGAATGGCTCTTGCGCGGCTAGCTCCCTGCACATCTCAAGACCAGTGACCACTGCTTTTTGATCTACTTCCGACTGCAGATAGTTGGCATGAATCACAGGGGTATCGGATGGGTTCTGGGTTCTTATATGAACAGATCCTCGTGATTCAGGATGCAACTGGAATGCGGTCAAACCAAAACCTGAGAACGTGTCTACGCCGAGTCCATCTGCCATTGCAAACCGATCTTTGCCACTGACATGCGCGATTCCAAGTTTGATATCCGGTGTACTAAGATGTTTGTCAGTCTTGACGTGAGCGAAGCAGGTGATGGTGGGGGTGGTCATCAGGCCACGGCGCAAAATAAAGTATTCAATTCCCGATCGCATTGCGAACGTTCGTTTCGTAAATAGATCATTTACCGTAATGGGCTTTGTGCACTCGTAGGTTGTGCGAACGTTAAGATGGTCTTGGAGATTCTGACCCACGCCGGGCAGATCACAGGTTACGGCGATGCCTTTTCCTTCCAGAATTGCGGCTTCGCCAATCCCCGATCGCTCCAGAATCATTGGGGATGAGATTGCGCCAGCGCTCAAAATCACTTCTCCGCTGACCGCTATGTCCTGTGAGGCCTCAGGGCTGCCGGCAGAATTGAGCGGTAGATATCTGAGCCCTTTTACCTGATTGTTTTTAATGAGTAACTTATCAACGAGGGCGCTTGTCACGACGGTAAGATTTGACCGGTGACGTACTTTTCTCAGGTAACCGACTTCGGTGCTGCAGCGCTTTGCATTCGTCTGAGACATCTGCGTGTAGTGCGCGCCCTCATAATCGCCTCCGTTATAGTCACGAGCAATAGGTATGTCTATCTCAGAACAGGCCTCCATAAATGCTTCGGAAAGGGCATCTTTATGCGCGATTTTCATAACATCAATGGGGCCGTCGGTCCCCCTTGATGTATTGCCGTTGTTTTGATAGTTCTCAATGCGCTTAAAGACGGGCAATACATCTTCGTAGCCCCAACCGGGACAACCTGCATCTCGCCAACGATCGTAGTTGTATCTGTCCCCGCGCGTAACCACCATCCCATTGATGTTGCTCGTACCACCGAGAAGGCGCCCCCTTGGCCAATACATCTTCTTACCCAGCATTCCAGATTCAGCTTCGGTAAAAAAAGGCCAAAGAATTGACTCATCTGCGAGCAGTTTGCCCAGACCGAGCGGTGTTCTTATCCAATTTTTGGCTGACTTGGAGTCATAGCCAAAAGTAAAGGCAATCCCTTGTAGAAGGGATCTTATGGACTCAAAACGTCCGTTGACCTCGCCACCAGCCTCAAGTAATAACACCTGTAAGTCAGAATTCTCACTGAGTCGAGCAGCCAGGGCGGCGCCGGCTGATCCCGCGCCGACAACTACATAGTCATATCTCATCAAGTTACTTTGACTCTTGGATTTCAGTGTCAACGGGCATTGAGAAACGACTGGCCGAGAATGTCGCGAATCTCACTGACGGTTGACGAGATGGGATTGGTTGACCTTGCGGCATCGGTGTAAGCTTTTTGCGCGATCGAGTCGAGCTCCGATTCTGGTACATCGAGATCCGAGAGGCCGCGGGGAATTTCAAGAGCATCCAGCAGTCCAACTACACTGGAGTACATTGAGTGAAAATCCTCAGAAGGCAGCCCCATCGCCTTACATATCAAAGGTACTTTTTCCTCCAGCGCATTCTTGTTATACAAAAGAACAGGAGGTAGGAGGACAGCGTTTGTCAGACCATGGTGAGTATCACAGGCCGCGCCGACCATATGACTCATGGCATGAACCAGTCTCGTTCCTCAAAGGCCTCGGACTGGTTC
>JBMUHF010000326.1:0-5987 GCA_050302555.1 Arenicellales bacterium
GGCACAGAGACGCCTTCATCGCTGAACACGCGAGTCATGCCAACTTTTTTTCCAACAAGTCCCAATGCCATCTTCAGTTGCTCCCTGACCTTTCTCTCGCGAGCCGATGGGATGGGGTGGGATGTGTAGTTCACAGAAGAATCGATCCGCTGTCAGTGGCGGCGGTGCGAAACCTTGGCGCCAGAAGGGTACGGGGCGAGCCCGGGCCGGTACCAGCCGGAGTCCTTTATGGAGAAAAGGGGGTAGAGCCTTTCCGGCGTCACCCCGCAGTTATGCCCAGAAGGTCAATCGCAAGATGTACCGGGCTGCAATCCGGTCCATCCTTTCTGAGCTTCTCCGCCAAGAGCGTCTGGTGATCTGTGACGAGATTCAATTGAGCGAGCCGCGGACCGGGAAAATGGCAAATGCGCTGGGGGACCTGGGCGTGAAAGGAAGGACTTTGCTGGTGACGGCCGAATACGACGCTAACGTCACCCTGTCTGCGCGCAATCTCATTAGTGTCGAGACCCTGGAGGCTAGCCAACTGGACCCGGTGAGCTTGGTGGGTAGCGAGCACATCGTGTTTACTGAGAGCGCACTCCGCAGAGTCGAGGAGGCGCTGCAATGAACCCTGAACGTATTCACCAGATTTTGTTGGCGCCGGTGATATCCGAAAAAAGCACAACCGCTGCTGATGAGGGCAATCAGGTGGTTTTTCAGGTCCTCTCTGATGCGACCAAACAGGAAATCCGCAAGGCCGTCGAAACCCAATTTGACGTGTCGGTGGAGGCAGTTCAAGTCATGAATGTTCGAGGCAAGGTTAAGCGTTTTGGCCGTACCCCTGGCAAGCGTCCGAACTGGAAGAAGGCTTACGTCAGGCTCGCCGAAGGACAGGACATTGATTTCATGGGTGGCGGCAGTTAAGCCCTCGTTTTTTCAGTAAATACAGGATATCAGGCATGCCAGTCGTCAAACAGAAACCTACCTCACCCGGTCGTCGCGGGATGGTCCGGGTGGTATCGACCGGGCTCCACAAGGGTCGGTCGGTTCCATCTCTGACCGAGCACAAAACTGCGACCAATGGACGAAATAACGCCGGTCGTATTACGGTCCGCCACCGTGGTGGTGGTCATAAACGACATTACCGAGTCATCGACTTTACCCGCACCAAAGATGCGATCCCGGCGCGAGTCGAGCGGCTGGAATACGACCCGAACCGTAGTGCCCATATCGCCTTACTTCTTTACTCCGACGGCGAACGACGCTACATCATTGCGCCCAAGGGCTTGTCGGTTGGGGATGCCGTGGCGTCAGGTCCGGATGCACCTATCCGTACCGGTAACGCAATGCCGCTGGCGAATATCCCTGTGGGAACTGTGGTGCACTGCATTGAACTGAAGCCAGGTAAAGGCGCTCAGTTAGCTCGGTCGGCTGGGGCCTCTGTGCAGTATCTTGGCAGAGAGGGAGCTTTCGCTCTGATGCGGCTGCGGTCCGGTGAGACACGGCGCGTACTTGCGGCGTGCCGCGCGACTATCGGTGAAGTGGGAAACTCCGAGAATTCATTAAGAAAGCTTGGAAAGGCCGGCGCGAAACGCTGGCGTGGAATTCGCCCGACAGTAAGGGGTGTAGCAATGAACCCGGTCGACCACCCACATGGTGGTGGTGAAGGCAGAACGTCCGGCGGCCGACATCCGGTGTCACCCTGGGGTGTTCCGACCAAGGGCTACCGCACCCGCAGCAACAAACGAACCAACTCGATGATCATTCGAAGAAGGAAGAAATAATTATGCCGCGTTCGGTGAAAAAAGGCCCGTTTGTGGATCATGGCTTATGGGAAAAGATATCCAAGGCCCAGAAAGAGGGCTCACGTCGGCCAATCAAGACTTGGTCGCGCCGCTCCATGATCATGCCTGAGTTCGTCGGCCTTACCATCGCCGTGCACAATGGAAAGCAGCACGTCCCGGTACTCATCACTGAGAACATGGTGGGACATAAGTTAGGTGAGTTCGCTGTGACGCGGACATTCCGCGGCCACGTCGCTGATCGAAAGGTCAAATAAGGCGTAGTCACCGTACCAATTTCGCAAAAAGAATCAAGTAAAAGAGAAAACGATCATGGAAGTCAGAGCCGTTGCCCGCTTCGTGAGGCTGTCTCCGCAGAAAGGCCGATTGGTGGCCGATCAGGTCCGTAATTTGCCTGTCGGTAAGGCCTTGGAATTACTGCAGTTCAGCCCACGAAAGGCCGCCGGAGTTATCCGTAAGGTGCTGGAGTCGGCGATTGCCAACGCGGAACACAACGAGGGTGCGGATATCGATGAGCTCAAAGTTAGCCAGATCATGGTTGACGAAGGCCCGGTGATGAAACGGTGGAGACCCCGTGCGAAAGGGCGGGCGGCGCCATTGATCAAAACAACAAGCCACATTACCGTCAGCGTGAGTGACGGTGGATCGGGGAGCAACTAATAGATGGGCCAGAAAATTCATCCGAACGGTTTTCGGTTAGGCGTTATTCGCGACTGGGACGCAAAGTGGTTCGCCACCGGGAAAACCTACGCGCGAAATCTGGTCGCTGATCAGACCATTCGCAGTTTCCTGCGAAAGCGACTATCTAATGCGGCTGTCAGCCGAATCGAGCTAGTCCGCGCAGGGGAGACCCTGAATGTCACGATCCACACGGGACGCCCCGGAATCGTGATTGGAAAGAAGGGCGAAGACATTGAGAAGTTGCGCAAAGACATTCTCCGGCTTAATAACAACGTACCTGTCCAGGTTGCTGTCGAAGAGATCCGAAAGCCCGAACTCGATGCGCTACTGGTTGCAGAAAACGTTTGTCAGCAACTGGAAAAGCGGATCATGTTCCGCCGCGCGATGAAGCGGGCAGTTCAGAACACCATGCGGATTGGCGCCAAAGGTGTGAAGGTTATGATCGCCGGGCGTCTGAACGGCGCGGAGATCGCCCGCACCGAGTGGTATCGAGAGGGGCGTGTCCCGTTACACACCCTGCGGGCGGATGTCGACTACGGTTTTGCGGAGGCCCACACGACTTATGGCGTAATCGGCGTGAAAGTGTGGATATTCAAGGGCGAAGTCATGCCTGGAAAGGGTGAGGTCGAGGCACCCAGTAACAGTCAGCCGACGGCTGGCGGGTGAGGACGATCTGAAATGCTTCAGCCCAAAAGAACTAAATTTCGAAAGCAGCAAAAGGGTCGAAACCGCGGCCTTGCTGTTCGCGGCAGTCGGGTCAGCTTTGGAGATTTCGGCCTCAAATGCACTGGCCGGGGCCGCCTCACTGCCCGGCAGATCGAATCAGCGCGACGGGCCATCAACCGCCACGTCAAACGTGGTGGCCGAGTCTGGATACGAGTGTTCCCGGATAAGCCCGTTTCCAAAAAGCCACTCGAAGTCCGAATGGGAAAAGGGAAGGGTAATCCGGAGTACTGGGTTGCTTTGGTGCAACCGGGCACCATGCTTTATGAAATCCAAGGGGTTGATGAAGAACTGGCACGCGAGGCGTTCCGCCTTGCTGGGGCCAAACTACCCATTGCTACCTCTTTTGTGAAACGCCAGGCGGCCTAGGAACATGGCAGAGAAAAAGGTTTCAGAACTAAGCGCATCGGAACTCAAGAGCGAGCTGCTTGAGTTACGAAAAGAACAATTCAACCTGCGGATGCAGCGGAGCACGGGCCAACTGGCAAATCCGTCGCGTTTCAAGGTGGTTCGACGGCAAATCGCCCGAATCAAGACCCGCATGGTTGACCTCAACAGGACGGTTTCATGAGCGAAGAGAAAGTTGAAGCAACCTCCGGGCGGTCCCGGAGCGTTCAGGGCAGTGTCGAGAGCGCCAAGATGGATAAGACCATCACGGTCCTCGTTGAACGTCAGTTGCAGCACCCGTTGTACAAGAAATATATCCGTCGATCGACACGCCTCCATGCCCATGACGCTGAGAACGAGTGTCAGAAAGGGGACGTAGTGATCATAGAGGAGTGCCGGCCGATGTCTAAGTCTAAAAGTTGGCGCCTTGTGAAGGTCGTCAGCCGACTAGACCAGGCTGTTGGCTGAATTCCGGGACCTGATAACGGGTTACGGCCGAAGAGCCATACCAAAAGCACCTATTTCTTTCAAGTTGACGACAAAATTTAAACGCTACAGGCCGGTATAGAACAATGATCCAGATGCAGAGTAACTTGAACGTCGCCGACAACAGCGGCGCCCGCCGAGTGCAGTGTATTAAGGTGCTGGGAGGTTCCAAACGCCGGTATGCGGGTGTGGGCGATATCATCAAGATCAGCGTAAAAGAAGCTATTCCGAACAGTCGTGTCAAAAAAGGCGATGTCTATCATGCGGTGGTCGTCCGTACCAAGCATGGGGTGCGCCGGGGGGACGGCTCCCTGATTCGTTTTGATAATAACGCCGCAGTCCTGCTCAACGCGCAGTACCAACCTGTGGGCACCCGTATCTTCGGGCCGGTCACTCGCGAACTGAGGTCGGAGCGGTTTATGCGCATCATTTCGTTGGCGCCGGAAGTCCTGTGATTGTTTGAGGTTACGAGACTAAATAAATGAAGAAATATCGAAAAGGTGATGATGTCGTGGTCCTCACGGGGCGCGACAAAGGTAAGCGTGGAACCATCATGCGAATCCTCGACGATGAACGTGTGCTCGTCGATAGCGTCAACGTCGTCAAGAAGCACACTCGGCCCAATCCCAACAAAGGGGAGACGGGCGGGATTATTGAAAAGGAATCTCCGATCCGGCTTTCCAACCTCGGCATGTACAACCCAAACAGCAAGGAACCCGATCGGGTCGGCTTCAAGTTTCTCGAAGACGGCCGCAAGGTCCGGGTGTTCCGTTCAGACGGAGAAATGATCGACGTCGGCTGAAGTCGACAGGCGAATTACCATGGCACGACTGCAAGAGCATTATCAGAAAACTGTTGTTCCAGCTTTGATGGAACAGTTCAAATATTCCAGCGCCATGCAGGTGCCGCGAATTACTAAAATTACGTTGAATATGGGCGTAGGCGAATCCGTTGTCGACAAAAAGGCTATGGAAGGAGCCGTAGACGATCTTACGAAGATTGCTGGCCAGAAGCCGATTGTCACGAAAGCCCGCAAGTCCGTCGCCGCATTCAAGATCCGGGACGGGTGGCCGATTGGCTGCAAGGTGACGCTTCGGCGTGATCGGATGTACGAGTTTTTAGATCGTCTAATTACGGTTGCGTTTCCGCGGGTTCGAGATTTCCGGGGTTTGTCCGCACGCGCGTTTGATGGCCGAGGGAACTTCAGTGTCGGTTTCAAGGAGCAGATCGTGTTTCCAGAGATCGACTACGACAAGGTCGACACGATTCGCGGTCTTGATGTAACTATCACCACTACCGCCGACACGAACGAAGAAGGCGAGGCGTTACTGCGCGGGTTTAATTTCCCGCTCCGTAAATAGTCAAATAGCAGGGAACAAGATATGGCAAAAAAATCAATGATCGCACGTGAAGTCAAGCGTCGCAGACTGAATGAACAACACAGTGCCGCGCGCGAGTCCTTGCGCCAGCGCGTCATTGATGAGTCCCTATCCTATGACGAGCGTTGGCAGGCGATGCTGGATTTACAAAAACTGACTCGTGATTCAGCACGAACCCGCCAGCGTAACCGTTGCGCTCTGACCGGGCGACCGCGCGGCTATTTTCGTCGGTTTGGGCTTGCACGGAACGCCTTGCGCGAGGTCGCCATGCGCGGTGAGGCGCCGGGCGTCGTAAAGGCCAGTTGGTAACGGTGGATAAGCAGGTATAACCCAGGCTCAGCCAAGTCTAGAGGAAATCGTAAATATGAGTATGTCGGATCCTATCGCAGATATGTTGACCCGTATTCGCAACGCCTTGGCGGTCAGAAAACGCACGGTCAAGATACCTGCGTCAAATATGAAGCAGTCGATTGCCACAGTACTCAAGCAAGAGGGGTATATCAGCGGTGTGGAGACCCAGAAAGACGGTGCACACCAGAATATGACCATC
>JBMUHF010000327.1:0-5241 GCA_050302555.1 Arenicellales bacterium
ATTGACAGCATCAACTTTCACCGAACCATGAGTTTGTATATGGTGATAGGCATCGTGTTGACGCTGGTCATCGCCGTGCGCTGGCGCGAATCAGTGTTACGCAAGGATGCGGTCGCAAACGCAATCTGATTGGACATGCAGGACTTCCTGTACCCTGAGGGAATCGTGCAATTACTGGTCAGGAATCGCTGCTTGGGCGGCGGATGCGTCTTCTCTAAGCGATCTTGATAATCGAAGTGCTTGCCTGGCGATGCTGATAGCGCCGACTACATCTCCAAGGGCGAGCGCTGTCGCGGGCCCAATACAGAACAAGTTGCTATGTGGGCATCCATCGCGAGCGATGGCCCGTAACTCATGAGAGACCCAGGGTGATTTGCTATGGCCGACGGGTACGAGTTGTCCGGATGCCATCAGGTTATGGATGAGTGCGTCGCGGCCGACACCGGTACAGTTGATGACTACATCAGCAGACAGGAGTTTGCCTCCCATCAGTCCGACTTGCCAATGCTCAGGAGTTCTGAAAAGGTGTTTCAGACGATCCCGGACGATAGTCAGTTGGCCGCTCTCACCCAGTTTCCGGGCTGCAGCTACGGCCTGGGGACTGGCACGAAAACGGGCTAGGGACCATAACCAGCCGACTCGACGCTGAAGTTTTAATCGGTCCGCAACCGGGAGATTTCTCCAGGCTTTACTGATACCTTCACGTAGCGCTGAAAAGCGTTGCTGCCAATCCGGTTCCTCCCATGATCCGTCTTTTAGTGCTCGCCGCGCAAAGTTAAAAAAATGAGACGCCCGTGCGGTTTCCGGCCATTCGCAGGGGTTGCCTGGATGCCACGCAACCTGCTCGGGAGGCAAGATACCGTGTGGCGACAAAAGGCTGATGGGTCCTTGGTGTTTCTGGGAGGCAAGTCCATAAAGTGCATCCATAGCAGTCAGTCCAGAGCCCACCAGACAGACGCGAGATGCGGGATCGATTCCGGTGAGCCATTCGCCGCGCCAAGGTGTGCGGACCAGTGCAGGGGTATCTTCAAGCTGGGTTCCAATCGGCCACTCGGGTTCGGGATTGCCGGTAGCGAGCACAAGCCGGGCGCTGTGGCAATGCGCTCCGTCATCACAGATGACTGTCCATCCCTCCTTGATGGGTCGGGCATCTATCACCTTTTCGGAAATTTGACGTAGGTTTTTGATATCTGGAACAGCGCTTATCTGTGCACTGACGTAGCGTGCGAAATCGGCGCGCCGATAAAAGTTTCCGGCGTGGGTTTTCGCCTGTGGGTCATGGATGTGTGTGTCTGCCCATTGCGGAAAATGATCCGGCTGGTCCGGCCAAAGACGCTGTAGGTCTGCCCGGACATTGAGGCGAAACGCATCCGCCTCACAGCCATATGCCTGACCGGCACCGAGCTGTCCCGGGCCAATAACCACAATCTCTGAGGTAGAGAAGCCGCTGTGGGCAAGATGGATTACCGCCGCCGCTGCGGCATAGCCTGAACCGACGATGATGACAGAGGCATCCCGGTCAGGACTCTGATGATTAGCCACGAACTGTCAAACGCCTTGAACGGGAGATTGCTATGACGCTAGCCGTCGTTGCCAAACCCCGTGCCAGCTTCGGCCGGAGCCATCCGGATCAGCCGCGAGTCAAGCACCGCAGCCTGCCGGTGCTTGACCGCTTCTCGATAGACGGGATCGCGGATCATCTCCACAAAGGCAGAGACAGAAGGGTACTCAGCGATAAAGCACTCATCCCACGCTTCCTCCCCCGGACCTATCAGCATGAGTTCGAAGTCCCCGCGCCATACGATCCGGCCTCCCAGTTTTGAAAAGACCGGATAACTCCCATTGCCGTAGGCGGCGTAGGCTTGCGCGCCCGTGGCATCCCGTCCGTCAGGGTACGCTGCTTTCTCCCTGAATCGAACCAGATTCAGCATGTGGATGGGGCCTTCACGGTCATTTTGACGGAACGCGGCAAAGGTTTCCTTGGTCGGATCGACAAATTGCGTCATCAAAGTAGCCCTTTTAACTCGAACGGTGGAGAGGGTTTATCAGGACTGGGATGCGTCTTGGCAAGCCTGGCGCAGTTGCTGAACATCACGGCCCGCCGCTTCGCGCAGCAGAACCGTATCCGCACCGGAGAGCACCAGATGATGGCCGTTTCTATAAAGACGCCCACTATCCCAATCTGCAAAGGGAATGGCGCCGAGATACTTATCCGCGTCAAGGACTGCTCGCTCAATTCTCTCGAAGGCTTGGATAAATTCTGCCCGGTCGAATTGCCCGAGTGCACCCAGAGATGCCGAAAGATCAATCGGGCCGATAAACAGCATATCGATTCCTTCTACGGCAGCAATGGCGTCAATAGCCTCAACTGCCTCTTTCGATTCGATCTGAATGATCAGCAGAAACTCCTCGGCCATCCAGCGCTCGTAGTCGGCGACTTGTTCCCCGTAGCTGGTCGCCCGCAGTAAAGCCGGAGCAGCGCCCCAAAATCCGTCAGGCCCGTACCGGCATGCGGCAACCACGTCCCGGGCTTCCTGCACGCTTCGTACGTTGGGGACCATCATGCCGAGTGGCCCAATATCAAGCACCCGCTTGATCACGGCAGGGTCGCCGCTAGTTGCCCTGATCATCGGTTTGCATTGGTGTGCGCTTAGGGCCTGCATCATAACCACCGCTTCGGTGAAAGAACCCGGCCCGTGTTCGAGATCAATCATGGCTGTGTCATAGCCGCTCATTGCCATGATCTCTGCGGTAATCGGACTGAAGGCTTCGATCCAGCAACCGTTCAGCCGCGCGCCTGACTTGAGTTGCTGTTTTATCGATGGGCCTGTCATGGGATGATCGTCAACGTGATGTAGCGCCGAATGAGTCTAACACCTGTCATAACAGTTCATAATTGCAAGGCGGGAAGGTCCCGTCGCACCATCATTGCGCAAAGATGATCATGTCGCCCACCATATAGAGAGGGTCGGTTTTCTCCGGAGGCGCATATCGTCATAGAGTAGATTCCAATGGAATGAGATGATGAAGCAAGTCTTATTGATGTTTTCGCGGATAAAGATATCACGCGGTGCAACATGCTGCCCCGGAGAGACTACATGAATGAAGTTAATCGTCTGCAGGATAAAGATACGAACCTCGTTGAGAGATGCTTGGCATATCCCCCTGAGACGGAATCGGTCGCAGGTTTTTTGCCGGGAGACGGCATCCACCGACTCGAGTTGAAGTTTGATATCGAGCAATTGCGTCAGGCACTGGAAACTTGTGTGGCATGTTCGGGTTATCTTGGCGGCGAATGGAAGGAGCAGGGTTTCGGTATCTTGCCCCTGACGCACCGGGCAGGCCAGAGTGACCTCACCGCAAATGACCTGTCAGGTCGATATTGGATGCGAAAGGATGAGCGCTACGTGGAGGAAGCGTGCGAGGACTATGTCGATGAATCTGCCTACAACGAGTTCGATTCGCGCTTTGTCGGGACCTATTTCGAAGAGGTCTACCGTACATTGTCCCAGCGTTTCCCCATCGGGCGGGTGCGGATCCTTTCCAAAGGCGTCTATAACTGCAATTCCTGGCATCGGGATCCGGAGCCCCGACTTCATATTCCGATCATCACAAATCCCGGTGCACTTTTTATCGTTAATCATCATGTCACGCATTTGCCGGCCGATGGTTCCGTGTACTTCACCGATACCCGGGGCTACCATACAGCGATTAACGGCGGTATAGATCCGCGAGTACACCTGGTCGCTGCGCTGGCTTATCCTCCTCTGCAGGACTAGCCAACAAAATTTATGACAGCACCCAAGCCTCCTCAAAATATGCGCCCAGAAGTCGACCGACTCGTGGATTCCGACTACGTTGGAGAGGGATGGACGCCGGTCGAGCCTGGAGCGGATCCGGTGCTGTATGGTCATGCCCAGATCAGTCCGCGAGGCCGCTTTGAAGTCCGGAGTTATCAAACCTTTACCCTGACCTACACTGTTGGCCGTTTTGGATTGGATGACACCGGGGCGATCCGTGTGGTGTTCCGGGCAATGGGCGATACTGGCAGACTCCAAACGTCTGATCCCGCTGGCGACAACTATGTCACGGCTCGTGCCAGCAACGGTGTCACATTATCGGTGAACTACGCGGGACGGGGCATGAGTGCTAGGCCCCGTTGGAAATCCCTCACAGTCAATGTGTCGAATGGGTACATGCGGGAGGGGGACACCATTACGATTGTCTTTGGGGATGCGCGCGATGGTTCGAATGGACTCAAACTGCAGACCATGGTTGAGACGGATTTTGAGTTCAAGGTGCTGGCCGATGTCTGTGCGGTCGGGCACTTTGTCCCGATTCCCGATACGCCCACCATCGACATTGTGCCTGGTAACCCCGTGGTCTGGCGGGCGGTGCTGCCCAGCCTGCGCCAGCCCGGGGAGCGGTTTCATTTCGGCCTGAAGGCAGAGGATAGGTGGGGAAACCCCACACCACTCGCCTGTGCCGAGGTTCGCTTTGAATCCACGCTGTCTGTACAGGGTCTACCCGAGACATTCGACTATCCCTTGGGAGAGAGGTCGGTTAGTTTTGATGACTTACGAGTCAAAGAAGAGGGGGAACTGCGGATCACGGTGTTGCAGCGCGATACCGGCAATATAGTGGCGCAATCACATCCGATGCTGATCCGACAGGGCCAACACAGCGGTTACTGGGGAGATCTGCACGGACAGTCGGGCGAATCCATCGGCATTGGCACGGCAAGAAGTTACTTCACCTTTGCCCGCGACTGTGCGTTTCTCGATCTGACTTCACATCAGGCAAATGATTTTCAGGTCAATAACAAGTTCTGGTCTTACCTCAACGAACTTTCACATGAGTTTCTGGAAGAAGGTCGGTTTGTGACCTTCCCTGGATACGAGTGGTCGGGCAACACAGCGGTTGGTGGCGATCGCAACGTATTTTTCCGGACCGAGGGGCGCCAGATCCGGCGCTCATCTCATGCCTTGCTGCCGGAGCGTGAGGATCTTGATACCGATGCACCCGACGCGAACCTGCTTTTCGAGGCACTTTCGGATGAAGATTGTGTGGTCTATGCGCATGTCGGCGGCAGATATGCAGACATTGCCTACGCCCATGATGCGCGACTGGAACGCTCGATGGAGATCCATTCTGCTTGGGGCACTTTTGAATGGATGCTGACCGACGGTTTTGCGCTCGGGCACCGTAGCGGTGTGGTCTGCAATAGTGACGGACATAAGG
>JBMUHF010000328.1:0-1375 GCA_050302555.1 Arenicellales bacterium
TTAAAATTTACGCCTCTCCTCGCTATTGAGCTCGAATCGTGCCCTATGGAGCGATGAAAATTGCGGTGGGCCTCTGTTTGGCCTCCGGGCAGATCTCGGTGATTGAGGTGCAATCCTGACCGAATCGCTTCGAGTAAAATCTGAAGAAACGCGATAACAGATACTCTAGATTCACAAAATATTTGAAATAGACGTGAGTAATCGTGTGGAACACAAAAATTACCAGTATGTATTGTTTCTCTATACGGCCCGGGTGGCGAAACTGGTAGACGCAAGGGACTTAAAATCCCTCGGCCTTGCGGCCGTGCCGGTTCGAGTCCGGCCCCGGGCACCAATGCTAACTACCCCATGATTCCCCTCAAGACCCGCGAGAGTTTTTCGCTCGAAAACTATCGCAAGGTTGCGTGGTTAGGGGAGGGGATCGAAATTGCGGACTCCGCAATAGCGAGGATTGACGAGGCCAGAAGTGGTTTCTTATCACTGTTGGAGAGCGATGACGACATCGTCATTTATGGAGTTACCTCAGGGTACGGTCAGAACGCCTACCAACGCTTTGACAAGGAACAGCGCCAGGCTCATGCGGGAAAGGTAAGTTTCGCAACGTCAGCGGCCTTTGGCGATCCAGCGCCGGAACGCGTAGTGCGCGGGATTGTTTTCGCTAGGCTCGTGAATTTTATAGAAGGACATGCTGCGATTTCCTCAGATCTGGTGAGGCGGGTTTCCAGGATGCTCGATGAAGGCTGCCTGCCTCCGGTGCCTACTAGGGGGATAGGGTGCGCCGGGGAAATCCAACCCCTAGGACACCTTTTTAACCATCTCTCGAAAGAACGGGTTATGGGGGTTAAAGAAAACCTTGCTCTGGTCAATGGGTCGCCCTGTGCGAGCGCGCTTGCCGCAGATGTTGCGCTATCAGCCCGGCGACGCCTGAACCTGGCATACCGGTTTTTTGCTCTTTCCATTGAGGCGTTGCGTGCCCCGCTAGAGGCGTGCGATCCCAGCCTGGAGTTGCTCTGGGGAGCGCCCGAGGAGCTTTGCGCGCTTCGACAGCTTAGAGAGCTCACTCAAGGGGGAGATCCTGACCGTCGTTCTTTTCAGGCACCGGTTTCGTGGCGAATACTTCCCCGGGTCCTGGCACAGGCGGAACACGCTGTCAGTCGGTTGGAATCGGTCGCGAACTCGTCGTTGTCGAGTATTACGGATAATCCGGTATATATCCCACCTGATGATGATAATCCTTTTGGCCGTGTCTTTTCGACTGGGGGGTATCACAACGGCTTGGCTTATCCCGCGATCGATGGCGCGACAGCGTCCTGGGCGATCTTGCAACCCTCGGCGATCGGCAGATCACCAAGCTGCTTGACAGCAAAGTCTCCCA
>JBMUHF010000329.1:0-2887 GCA_050302555.1 Arenicellales bacterium
TTCTTTTTCTTTTTCTTCTTTTTCTCTTCC
The DNA here is from genome assembly GCA_050302555.1 of Arenicellales bacterium. Classification (GTDB taxonomy): domain Bacteria; phylum Pseudomonadota; class Gammaproteobacteria; order Arenicellales; family UBA868; genus UBA868. Next base: position 31 of record JBMUHF010000329.1, read on the forward strand.
GCAGCCTTTTTCTTGGCAGCAGCTTTAGCCTGTTTCTTTTTCTTTTTCTCTTCCGCAGCCTTTTTCTTGGCAGCAGCTTTAGCCTGTTTCTTTTTCTTTGCCGCCGCTTTAGCTGCTGCCTTCTTTTTTGCTTTCGCTTTTTTGGCCGCAGCTTTATCGGCCTTTTTCTTTGCGACGGCAGCTTTTTTCTGTTGTTTGGCGACCTTCTTTTTGGCCTTCTTTTCCTTTTTGGTCAGTTTGGATGGCCCGGCTACAGCGTTGCTCCCGCTTCCAGCACTTTCGCCATCATCGGCATCGGCATCGGCATCGGCATCGTCATCGTCATCGAAGATTGTGATGGAGCTGCAGTCCTCTTCACTATCGCAGCCGATGACAGCATCACCGTCTTCGTCTATATCCGTCACAATCGGTGCGTCGGTACCCGTTTCACTTTTGCTGGTGACGATCCCTGCTTCGACAACCTCCTTGCGGCCACGGGAAAAAGTAATCGCTGTGGACTTAGTGACGGGGCGTGCTTTTTTGGCGGACAGGTCTTTGGAAATGGCGGCAAGTTCTCGGGCACGCGTCTTTCGCTCTGCATTACGGGCCTGACGACGTTCTTTACGAGCGTCTTTTTCTGCTTTGGACTTTGCCTTCAGGGATTGCCTTGATGCTTTGTTTTCGTCGATTGACGGGTCCGACATTGCTCCGGCGGACTTCATGAGGATTTTCGATTCTGTAGACGCCTTTGCTGCGGTAATCTCGACCTGGCCCTGGCTACTGTTATCTGCAGCGGCCGAGGGCTGATTTGGGCTCGGGGAGTTTGTGATCACGGTTTTCTGAATCGATGATTTTTCCAGCGTCTCGGTGATAGAGGCCAGGCGTTGTGGTTGCACGCGTTGGCGAGATAATGAGGCCGAACGGTCTTCGGCCATATTCGCCGTGATAATTGTCCCGGGCACTGTGGTGCGACTGACCTGTCCTGAGGGCAAGGTCATCTTAAGTTCCCCGAAGAGTAGCACCATGTCGGTCTTAGATTCGGTCACTGCGCCGGTAAACATGCCGCCGCGGATCTCGACGTTTGCCGAAGGCGTATTAAGGGTAATGGGTTTGTTTTTCGAGAGCTTGCCGCCCACCAGCCGGAATACGCCCCTAGACATGTCGATCGTCATCTTGCCCTGGCCGGTAGCGGGATCGTAGGTGAACTCATCGATAACGAGGTCTGAATTGGGACCGAGTGTCAGAGCCGTGCCATCCTGAAACAAAAGCTGCGCCCTTCCGTTGGCGTCGGTGGAGACAACTTCCTGAAAGTAGACCTCCACTCCGGTATCAAGATTGCGAATTGGAGATAAGGGTGGTTTACCCATTGACCCGGTGTTGGAGGTGGCAGTGACACCAACTTGTGTTTCTGTGCTGGCAAGAAGCTCCGGCGGGGTAACCCCAGCCGCGGCCACAAGAACCGCGAGTGCAAACAAGTGGCGAATACCCGTCGGGTTAAATCCTAGACGGGGTCTCAGTGGGAATAAGAGTCGCTGGCGCACCGTATGTGCAAGCGAGCGCAAGATCTGGACAAGCAAAGACCGGTAGCGACATTCCATTTGAGCCAAACAGGGTAGTAACATTGTTCCTGAGTTCCTGAGTTCCTGAGTTCCTAATTTAAATGGTCGTTGGAAGTTGGCCCTGTACTCAGCAGACTAGAGGCGTTTGCTGCCCCGGTCTGCTGTTCTGAGGAGTTGTCTATTTCTTGGGATCAACTCATGGCACTAGCCAGAAATACAGAATGGCGACCACGACAATCGTTAAGCCGAGGTGCATTATGCCTTTTTTCTTCATTCTCTATTTATCCGCGATTTTTGTTGTCGGATCGCTCGAAGGTCCAAATAATAACTTAAGCGAGATCAGGCAGTAACTTCCCCGATCAGCATCTCGGGCTGTGAATTGGTGAAGTTGGGGATGTCCTCGATCGCGGGACCCAATTTTGACATCGCCGCATCCATCGCGGCCTGGTCGGCAAATAGGATGGTTGCAATGGCATGATAACCCGGCGGTGTATCGGGGCCGCCGGCGTTGCCTTTGGTCACCACGCGACTTTGGATGTGCTCACCGGCACAGTCGTCAACAATCACGAAATGCTTGTTTGCGTAGTAATCATGGTCAAAGTGGGTGTCTTCCCCTACGGGGTAAAGCACTTGTAACGAGGCAGGCATGAGTCCTCCTGGGATCTGTATAGCGGGTTTAAACGATCTGTAACAAGTGTATCAGGTTTGGGTCGTCCATTAGGCTGCAGTGCTGGGCTGACGTAGCGCTGGCGTCGGGTTTCAATTAGTCTATCGGGCCGATCGCTTTTACGTTTCAGTACATAGTTAAACCCGGGACTTACATATGACCGATTCCTCTCAGCAGATTCTTTCAGCCCTTGGCCGTTGTGTGGGGAGGGATCACAGCGAAGCCCGATCAATGCCGCCCGCTTTTTACACCTCTTCGGAATTTTGTGATCTTGAGAAAACCTCTCTCTTTCGCAAGCAGTGGATTGGCTTGGGCCGCGCAGATCAGATTCCAAAACCGGGCGACTACTTCACGGTGGATCTGGTCGGTGAACCGTTGATCGTGGTTCGAGGGCAGGATAGCCAAATCAACATTCTGTCGAATGTGTGTCGGCACCGAGGATCATTGATCGCAGAAGGCACCGGGACTGCAAAGAATTTCATCTGCCCCTATCACGCCTGGTCCTACGCCACCGATGGCAAGCTGCTTAGGGCGCCGCTCATTGCGGAACGATCCGATTTTGATGTCGAGAATTGCCGGCTCCCACGTTTTGCCTGCGAACTCTGGGGCGGCTTTATCTACGTGAACCTGAGCAATGAAGCGCCGCCTCTTG
>JBMUHF010000330.1:0-2639 GCA_050302555.1 Arenicellales bacterium
GACCATGCATTGGCAGACTTGAGTGACCAGCGCGCGTACTCACGCATGCCCCTCCCTTTGCCCTGAACCCAGACAAGGCCGAAATTTCCCCGGGCCGTGCGGATAGCGTTATCCCCTTCGTCGATCAGTCCCACTTTCAGCCCGTTCCGACTGAAACCGTAGGCAAAGGCCGAGCCCAAAAGGCCGCCCCCGATCACCGCGACATCAAGTGACTTCATCTTATATCTGTTCCAGTCGGTGACAAAAAGTCTGATGTGTCAATACGGAACTTGTATCAAGTTTCGCAAAGAACGCCGAGCATAGTAGATCCGCGTCCGGGCAGCGGGAGATCAATCGACAGCCTGGAGGACAATCGACAGACCGGGAGATGTCCCCAACAATTTTCGGCGGCATATCAAAAAAGGTTTGTTCTATTTCTTACAGCCGTTGATGACGCAACAGCCATCGCATTCCAAGGAGCGCCACTGCGGATCCTGCAGCGGTAGCGATAAATGCACCACCCCACCCCACGATAGATTCTGGGCCGGCACCTCCATCGAGCACCAGCCCTACCGCCAGCGGACCAAGAAAACCGCCGGAAAAACCCAGCACTGAGTGCGTCGCAAGCGTCGCACCCCGTTCGCCCTCCCGCGCAGCAGCCACCACACCGCCGGTCAGTGCTGCAGAGTCACTCATAATAAAGACAGAGTAAAGCCCGGCAAGCAGCAGTACAACAACAAACGGCAACGCACCAACAAACCCCAGTATTGCCCCGACGATGACGGAAAGTATCATCACAACAGAGATCGTTTGTCTTCGGTCCCGGCGTAACGAGATGTGGGCACCGATCAGGCTTGCCGGCATACCCAGAAGGCTAAACAAAGCCGCGAATCCTGCAGCAGTCTCACGACTCACCACGGCACCTGAAGCCCCTGCGGCGAAAAGCAGAAAGGCGACGATCCAGGCTCGATAGGCAAAAAGTTCATAAGTGTGTCCCGTGTACCCCCAAATATAGGCAACCGCCGTACGGTTCCTGAACACCGGACGAAAATCCAGCGGATGACGATCTGAATGATTTGACGACTCAGGCTGCTTTGCCGGAATCGCGACGCAAACAAACACCAGACAAATAATCTGGGCGGCACCAGCGAGCAAGAAAATATCGCCCCATGGCAACGCTGAGCCCGCAAGCCCTGTGAAGTAGTACGACGCCGCGGTTCCCAGGCTGAAAGCGCTTAGATACCAGGGCAAAGCTTTCTGTCGATCATTTTCCGCAAGTCTGTCGTTCAGAATCTGCAGGCCCGGCATATAGGTACCGGCAAGAGAAACGCCCGCGAAAAAACGAAAAACCATCGCGCTAACAAAACCGTCGGCGAATAAGCCAAAGCCGATGGAGCCTACAATGCCGCAAAGCAAGCCAAAGAGATAAATTCGGCGCGCATCGACAACATCCGTCAGGCCAACGAGAAAGGGAACAGCCACCACGTAGCCTGCGAAGTAGATACCACCGACCCAACCCGCCTCGGTACTGCTTAAAGCCCACTCCTTACTCAACTCATTGAGCAACACAGCAAAGTTGGCGAAACTTGCCATCGCCAGCAACTGCGCCACACACAGAATCACCAACAACGAGATGGGCGACAGTTTCTGATGAGAATTCGACATAAGGGGCCAATTCTGACTAGGTTCAGCGAAAATAGGGGTATCGGGTGATCTTGGCAAACACGCTTGGCATGACACCAATTGCGTGATCAAACTTATACGCTTAATCCACCTCAGGACAACTGTCCCATCGAATCATTATCTATGAGAATCAGTCGAATACGTGTTTTCCGAGCAGACCTGCCGATGCGCGAAGGCAGTTACAGCTGGTCAACCCAGTCACATACAGCATTTGATACGACCATCGTCCTGATCGACACCGACGCAGGCATCACCGGTGTCGGAGAGTGCTGTCCATTGGGGCCTACCTACCTGCCCGCTTATGCCCACGGCGTGCGGGCTGGAATCTCACAACTCGCGCCCCAATTGATTCGTCACGATCCAACGCAACTCGACCTTATTAACGCCGTGATGGACACCCAGTTGAAGGGGCATCCCTACGTGAAATCCGCAATCGATATGGCCTGCTGGGATCTTTTGGGCAAGGCAGCAGGCCTGCCGCTTTATATTCTGCTGGGTGGCAAACTCCAGGAGAAAGTGACTCTCTACAAGGTCGTCACCCGGGCTGATCCTGCCAGCATGGCCGAGCGCATACCTGAGTATCGTAATCAGGGCTTTAGGCAATTTCAGGTGAAAGTTGGTGAAGACCCAGCGACAGATATCATCCGGATTCACCGGGTGGCACAGGAAATGGAGGCCGGCGAGGTGCTGAATGCCGATGCCAATACAGGATGGAAGCAGCACGAAGCGCTGCAGGTAGCAGATGCCATTGCTGACCTTGGCAAACAGACTGGTATCCGGCTGACCTTTGAGCAGCCCTGTCTTTCCTATCACGAGTGTCTCGCCGTGCGAAAACACACGGATCTGCCTTTTGTTCTCGACGAATGTATGGACAGTATCGAGGCTTTACTGCAGGGATATCACGATCACGCCATGGATATGATCAACCTCAAGATAAGCCGTTTTGGTGGACTGACCCGTGCCCGCCAGGCCCGCGA
>JBMUHF010000331.1:0-2680 GCA_050302555.1 Arenicellales bacterium
CAGTGATTCAGGCATCAGATTTGTCCTCATGTTTTCTATTATTCAACCAATCAGAACCACGAATCGTCGCAAGATGTTTTGCGCTCTTCGATGAAGTCTCTAAGTCCTTCGTCGGTACTGGGGTCAATTTCGGGATCTTCGTGTTCGCGCAGTATTCTTTTCCAGGCATCGCACGCCCGCGTTTGCATATCCAACGCACCATTTTCGGTCCATTGTTCAAAGGATTCCGAATTAGCCAGTTCCGCATTGAAATTGGCTGTTGCATAGTTCGCCATCGTGTGACGGGACCCAAGCAGGTTGCTAGTGCTTTCATCAATGTCGAGGAACGCGTCCCCAGCCATTTCGTTCTCATCAAATTCAATGCCTTGTAACATTCGGCCAAGCGCGCTGCATCGCTCAGCATCGATGACAAATTTCTCATAACCGATCGTCAGCCCGCCCTCCAGCCAACCCGCGGCTTGAAGAATGTAATTGGCCCCCGCCAACGCAGCCGATTCCAGTGTCGAAATCGACTCCTGCAGGGCCTGGGCATCAGTAGTTTTTGAAGACGTCAACTGTCCGCCACACCGAACCGGCAGTTTCACTCGCCGGGCCAGTTGCGCAACCGCCATGTTTGCGAGTGACGATTCCGGCGTGCCATAGGTGGCCGCGCCGGTACGGAGATCCATGGTCGTGATAAATACGCTGTAGACGACCGGCGCACCGGGTCTAACCAATTGGGCGAGCGCAATACCCGCCATCGCTTCTGCATGGGCCTGCGCTAGCGTCCCAGCAATGGTGGTAGGGCTCATTGCTCCCATGATAATAAACGGAGTGATCATGTTGGCCTGACCTGCCGCCGCGTAACGGCGAATGGTATCGATGGTCTCAGGGTTAAACGTCAACGGCGACTGCACGCCCGTGCCAGCAAGCAATACAGCATGCTCGTTGAGGAATTCACTACCAAACACAATTCGCGCCATAGAGAGCGAATCCTCGACACGCTGCTCACTATTCACCAGCCCCATAACGGGTTTATCAGAGTACCGAAACTGTGAGTACAACATGTCGAGGTGGCGCTTATTAACAGGCACATCGGATGGCTCACAGATGATCGCCGGATTATGATGAAGGCCCGGCGCGGACTGTAGCAGCCGGGTCAGGTTGTGGTGATCAGCAAGGGTGCCGTAACGACGGCCAGTATCCAGATCAGTTACGAATGGAGCGCAATCGCAGGGTGCCATAACGACATGGTTCGCGCCCATCGTTGCATTACGCATTGGATTGCGGGCATGCATCGTGAACACTTCCGGTGCAGTTGCGCACAACTCTTTCACTTGACCCCGATCAAATCGTACGCGGTCGCCGTCGACGCCTGCGCCGGCATTTGCGAATCTGCGTAAGGCATCTGGATCACCCTGAAAGCGAATACCCACGTCTCGCAGTATCCAGTCGGCGTGCTCCTCAATCTCTGACAGCCTTTCGTCGCTCAATATTTCATAGGCCGGGACATCACGAACAAAATCCGCTGGAGGCGTTTCAGCCGGCAGATTCCTAGCCCGCCGTTCGCGTCCAGAGCGGCGTCGTGTAGATCGCCGAGACTCAAACCTGTCGGCGCTGAGAGGTAACTCGTCCCTAGTCACGGGCGCAAATCTTAGCCATATCGGAGATGATCATTTTGCTAACCCGTTTTTCTGCCAGAACTCCCTAGGGTCCGTGATGCGGCCGGTTATCGCCGAAGCAGCTGCGGTGGCTGGCGACGCGAGATAGATGAATGCGTCCGGACTACCCATGCGGCCACGGAAGTTCCGATTGGATGTCGACAGGCAAGTCTCCCCGGCGGCAAGGACTCCATTGCTGCCGCCGGGACACGCCCCACAACCGGATGGCGTGATAAAGGCACCAGCTTCGAGCAGCGTTTCAACAAGGCCTGTTCTGGTCGCTTCTAACAGAATCTCCTTTGACGCTGGAGTCACCATGAGGCGTGTGTTCGGCGCGACACTCTTCCCTTGCAGAATCTGCGCGGCGATCTTCAGGTCTTCGAGACGGGCATTGGTGCATGATCCCAGAAAGACCTGATCCACCATCACTTCTTCTAAAGCCGTTACCGGCATTACGTTGTCGGGGCTGTGCGGTTTGGCGACCTGGGGCGAAATATCACTGATGTCGATGTCGGCCACATATGCGTAATCGGCATCTTCATCCGCGGCTATTGTGGACAACTTGCCCTTACAGCGGTCACGCAGATACGCGATCGTCTTTTCGTCGGCAGCGCACATGGCGAACTTGGCCCCCATCTCTACACCCATGTTGGACATAGTCATACGGCTAGCGATGCTCATGTCGTCAATCAGACTGCCGCTGTACTCAATTGCCTTGTAGCGCGCGAAATCACTGCCGTAACGACCCAAAAGGTAGAGAATGATATCTTTTGACATCACTCCTTGGCTGGGGTCGCCATAAAGATTGAATCGAATAGTCTCAGGGACCTGCAACCATAGCTGGCCAGTAGCCAGTACGTAACTCATGTCTGAGACTCCTAACCCAGTCCCGGCTGCGCCCAAAGCACCGTAGGAGGTGCTGTGCGAATCGGTACCAAAGATTAGTTGCCCCGGCAGTACATCGCCTTTTTCCACGATAACCTGATTGACGATCCCGTCATAACCGTAGAACCGAGACACCCCTTTGTCTGACCCAATTT
>JBMUHF010000332.1:0-1295 GCA_050302555.1 Arenicellales bacterium
CAACGAGATGATCGGTCGTACGGATGTGATTGAGGCCGCAAACGCAATCTCACACTGGAAGGCTAACGGGATTGATCTGGAACCCCTGCTGAGTCCGGCAGAAAGATCGAGTGAGACTGTAGGCGTGTATTGTCAGAAAGCACAGGATCACGGGCTCGATAAGGCGCTTGATTCCACCGATCTGATCCCGCTCAGTCAGGCCGCACTCAAAAATGCTGAGCAGGTCAGTTTTCATTTGCCGATCCGTAACGTTCACCGGACGGTAGGCACTCTACTGAGCCACGAAGTGGTCCAACACTGGGGCGAGACGGGATTGCCGGATGGTACGATCCACGGCCGGTTTACCGGGTCCGCAGGGCAGAGTTTCGGAGCCTGGCTGGCCCATGGCATTACGCTGGAGCTTGCCGGTGATGCCAATGACTATGTCGGCAAGGGCCTGTCTGGTGGGCGAATTGCGATTTATCCCAGTAAGGGTAGTGCTTTCGTTCCCGCTGAAAATGTCATTGTTGGAAACGTGGTGTTGTATGGCGCGACCGGCGGGCATGCGTTTTTTCGCGGCCGGGCTGCAGAGCGCTTTGCTATTCGTAACAGCGGTGCCTTCACAGTCATCGAGGGCTTGGGAGACCATGGCTGTGAATATATGACCGGCGGTCGAGTGGTGGTGCTTGGGCCTGTGGGCCGTAACTTTGCTGCAGGGATGTCCGGGGGCATCGCCTATGTACTGGCAGATGATCGTAGCGCGTTTGCGGTGAACTGCAATCAGGATATGGTAGATCTCGATTCAATAGAGAGTGAGACCGAAGCCGTTGAATTACGCAGCCTGCTCGAGGAGCATGTTCGGTGGACGGAGTCGGATGTGGCGGCCGCGTTGATCCAAAATTGGGACGAAGCGGTCGCCCGTTTTGTGAAGGTGATGCCACGCGACTACAAGCGTGTGCTTGCCGAGCGTCAGGCACAGGATCTGTCAGCGCAGTCAGGGACTGAGTACGAAAACTCCCCGCAGCACCAAACCGGTTGAACCCTTAAAGGCATACTGCATAGCTATGGGAAAGATCACGGGCTTTAAGGAATACCCGCGCTCCGCCGTGCCGTACCGCGCGGAGAATGAGCGGCTCGCTGATTTCGACGAAATCTTTTCTCGGGCCGATCCCGAACATCTCCAAACCCAGGGTGCAAGATGCATGGACTGTGGTGTGCCGTTCTGCCAGTCTGAGGATGGATGCCCGGTCGACAATCTGATTCCCGAGTGGAACGACCTGGTTTACCAGAATGAGTGGCGCGCAGCGCTTGATCGA
>JBMUHF010000333.1:0-8082 GCA_050302555.1 Arenicellales bacterium
GGGGTGGCCGAGGGGTCACTTGATGCGGAGCTTGAGGACTTTGTTGATTGTGTTCGGACTGCCCGTGATCCGGTGGTCGGCGGAGAAGCGGGGGTCCGCGCGTTGCAAGTCGCGCACGAGGTCCGCGAGAGAATCGATGACTCTTTGCACTCGATTTAGCTTTGTTTCAGTGTTAAGACCCTAGTCCAAATCGGTAGCGATGGCAGCCGAAACCCGGGCAAGTGCTGAACAACAGGTTTTAGCGCTGGCTGGCGTGTGCCAGTGCGCGAGGCTCGCACAGGAACTTGCCCACCGTGGCCACGCGCAACCGGAGCCTCTGAGATGCGCACTGAGCAGTATCCTGATCCTCAACCAGATCAATGTCGATACTGCCCTTGGAGGAGTCGAGGGGGTGTTTGCCGGACTGCCAGATCTGGGGCGGAGGCAGTCGGACCCTGCAGCCGTCGAAAGGTTACGATATGTAATTGCCTTAATCGACCTTCAAAGACGTCTGCGGGGGGAACAGGAGACTGCTGGTGAACTCCGTTCTCGGTTGGTCAGCCTGCAGGAGAGCCCCATTGCTGGGGATCCGGTTTCGCCGCAAACCATTAAAGCGTTCGCTGATATCTATGCAGCTACGGTGAGTGGTTTGACCCCAAAAATCATGGTCCGGGGTGAACAACAGCACCTCAAAAATGAGAATACTGTCTCAAAGGTTCGCGCGGTTCTGTTGGCAGGTGTGCGCTCGGCCTATCTATTCCATGAGCACGGCGGGCGGAAATGGCATTTGTTTCTCCGTAGAAAAAAACTGGCGGCTTGGGCGAGAGCATTATTGGAGAGCCATTAGTGACGCACGTCGGGTGAGTCGCGTCTCAGGTTCCCCGTTTTAGATTAAGTTGCACGGCATTTTCCGAGACGCGACTCCCTTGGCTGTTGAAGGTCCTTTCAAAAAAAGAAGCACACCCTTTGTGGTCTATAACGATTACGCTGCTGGCGCGGGTGCCGTATTCCACACCTTTTACGAAGATCAAGCGCTGAATTAGTTGAAGCGGGTCATCATCTTGAGTTGGGTCGGAAACTGCCTCTAAGGCGTGGTCATCGGATAGTAACGCGAACAAATTCTCCTTGAGGTTTTCAATACCAACAGCCGACCTCAGTGTCTCAGTGAAACGTATTTTTCCGATCCGGGTCTTGGGCCATTGAATCTGGGGCACACAATTACTCAAAACGAAGACCCCGGAACTCTCTTCGGAATATGTTTTCGTTGCGTTGCTTAGGATAGATATCTTAGAAGGTGTGCCCGCGATCAGGTTAAAACCTCCGTAACCGGATTGGTGGACGAGCGCGCCGCTCGCAACTGCGTTGACAATTGCCTCATGACCCAGAAGAAAATCACGCACGATCGCGCCGCGTGACAACGTCCCTGGCGCCGATGAGACTGACCCTGTGCGGCAATTGGTGAGCGCCGCGAACCGGCCGTCTTCGGAGAGACCTAGCCAAGTGCCGCCGGCAGTGAGGTCACGGCCTGCGGCTACCGTGGGAGCACTCGACCACCGCGTTAGCAGGTCGGCAGGACGGGAAAAATATTCATCGCGGTTGGCCGCGACAACCAAAGGAAACTCAGGATGAAACCGGAGCGCAACAGCAACAAAACACATGTCCGAAACAGGTGCCGGTTACAATGCTTAAGGCAATTGAATTAAGCGCGCGGGTGAGCTGCGAAACGCAACCCCGACCCGACCGATAAGCTGCACAGGAGCTGATTCAGTCATCGAGCACAACCGATCAAGCAGCTCTCGCTTTTCACTTTTCGACAGCGACGGGAGTCGGATTTTGACCAGTTCATGGCTAGTGAGGGCATGTTCGAGTTCAGACGCCACTGCGGGTGTGGCACCGGCGACGCCGATTGCCACCACGGGTTTAAGGTGGTGAGCGAGCGCTCGAAGGTGATTGAGTTGTTTTCCGCTCAGTTCCATTAGGTTTAGATGGGTTAGCCTTTGTTTAGGTCACAGCATAACATTGACACCTTATGAGTTCTAAGCGCACCTCCCGAACCAGAAACTGGGCCGAACGACAACGAAAAGATCCTTATGTCCAAAAAGCGCGGGAAGGTGCGTTTCGTTCCCGCGCAGTATTTAAACTGCAACAACTGGATCAAAAAGAGAGACTGCTACGCTCGGGAATGTCCGTTGTCGACCTTGGCGCTGCGCCGGGAAGTTGGAGTCAATATGCGGTTTCCAGAGTCGGACCGACAGGTACGATCGTGGCGGTGGACCGGCTCGAAATGAAAGCCATTTCTGGCGTTCATCAGATCGTTGGAGATTTTCTTGATCAGGAGATCAGTGGGGAGCTCCACCAGGCACTTGGCGAACGGCCTCTAGACCTTGTTATTTCGGATTTAGCCCCCAACCTTACGGGTGTGTCCAGTGTCGATCAAGCCGCAATGGAAAGCCTCGTACTGGCTGCAGTACGCTTCTCTCAGCAGCATTTGGCTCCCAACGGCACGTTGGTGGCAAAGTTTTTTGAAGGAGGACAGGCGGATTCGTTGCGCCGCGCTATTGAGACCTTTTTTGCTATGAGTCGTGTGAGAAAGCCTGACGCATCGCGTGCAAAGAGTACTGAATCGTATATTGTGGCTCGCCGCCCTGTCCCGCTCGAGAGTGTGTAAAGTGGGAAGCGGATTGTATTTCGCGGCGAAAACTTTCAGAATCCATGGAGAATCTTGTGCGGCCGGCTGTAGGCCACGTGATTGTTGATTAAAGTTTCATCATTTAAAGCTTATGAATAATTTAACCAAGAATTTGGTGCTTTGGCTGGTTATCGCGATGGTGCTGATGGCGGTGTTTAACAACTTTGCGCCGGAGCAGAACCGTTCAGGCCAGGAGATTGATTATTCGGTTTTCCTGGACGAAGTCGAGCGTGGCTCGGTTGAGCAAGTCACCATCGACGGAGCAGCAATCTATATCCGTGCACGCAATGGCGAACGTTATGTCACCTACTCACCGGGGGATCCTGGACTGGTGAACGACCTTCTGAAGGCTGATATCGCGATCAAGGCCCAAAAAGAAGAAGAACCTTCGCTGCTGATGCAGATTTTTATCAGTTGGTTCCCGCTGTTACTGCTGATTGGTGTCTGGATATTCTTTATGCGGCAGATGCAAGGCGGCGGGGGTCGCGGTGCGCTCAGTTTCGGCAAGAGTAAAGCGCGGATGCTGACTGAAGATAAAAACAATGTGACCTTCGAAGATGTCGCCGGTGTCGATGAAGCGAAGGAAGAGGTAGGTGAACTCGTTGAATTCCTGCAGGACCCGTCCCGCTTCCAGAAACTTGGGGGTAGGATTCCGCGTGGTGTTCTGATGACAGGCAGCCCTGGAACGGGTAAGACCCTGTTGGCACGAGCTATCGCTGGGGAAGCCAAGGTTCCGTTTTTTACGATTTCGGGGTCGGATTTCGTCGAGATGTTTGTTGGCGTGGGCGCCTCACGGGTTCGAGACATGTTCGAACAAGCTAAGAAGAACGCGCCTTGCATTATATTTATTGACGAGATTGACGCCGTTGGGCGTCAGCGGGGAGCGGGGCTCGGTGGCGGTCATGACGAGCGCGAGCAAACACTCAACCAGTTGTTGGTTGAGATGGACGGATTCGAGGGTAATGATGGAGTCATCGTAATCGCGGCTACCAACCGGCCGGACGTATTAGATCCAGCATTACTGCGACCAGGCCGGTTTGACCGCCAGGTGCATGTACCGTTGCCCGATATCCGTGGCCGCGAGGCCATCTTGAAAGTGCATATGCGAAAAGTTCCGTTGGACAGTGATGTCGATGCGGCAATCATTGCCCGTGGGACACCCGGATTCTCGGGCGCGGATCTTGCTAATCTGATCAATGAGGCGGCGCTCTTTGCGGCTCGGGCCAGTCGGCGCAAAGTATCAATGGAGCAGTTCGAGCTTGCCAAGGACAAGGTAATTATGGGTGCCGAGCGGCGCTCTATCGTGATGCCTGAACAGGAGCGTCTGAACACTGCCTATCACGAGTCGGGACACACCGTCGTTGCCAAGGTGCTCGCGGATCGAACCGACCCGGTACATAAGGTCACAATCATTCCTCGAGGTCGTGCTTTGGGTGTCACGATGCAACTGCCGGAGGAAGACCGCTACAGCCACAATCGTGAGCATCTTCTAGCACGGATCGCGGTGTTGATGGGCGGTCGGATCGCGGAGGAAGTCTTCATGGACCAGATGACCACTGGAGCGGCGAATGATTTTGAACAGGCGACCGGGCTTGCCCAGAACATGGTTCAGCGGTGGGGAATGAGTGATCATCTGGGACCCAGAGTCTATGGAGATAATGATTCCGAAGTGTTTTTGGGCCGGGATGTCACGACCCACAAGAGCATCAGTAACGCGACTGCGGAGCAGGTCGATCAGGAGGTCAGCCGGATCATCGAGGAGCAATATCAACGGGCGAGAAAAATAATCGAATCTCATAAAGAAATCATTGAGATCATGACACACGCCCTGATGGACTGGGAGACCCTTGAATCGGACCAGATTGATCAAATCATGAAGGGGGAGACGCCCCGTCCTCCCTCATCCGGGGAGAGCGACGGCGGTAGTCGATCAAGTGGCGACGATAGTCAAAAAACGGAGCGACCCGATATCAAGCCGAACATGGACTCTCCCGCGGGCGATTCAGCCTGACGCAGGACGCCAGACTCCCGGCCCGGGTTTACCCGGATGCTTGACTTCCTGATAAAGCGCGATCCTCAGATCATGGGGATTGTCAACGTTACTCCGGACTCCTTTTCCGACGGCGGTCGCTTTGACTCTCACGAGTCCGCAATTGCGCAAGGACGCCGGCTGGCAGCGGATGGCGCTCACATTGTTGATGTGGGTGGCGAGTCAACCCGGCCCGGCGCAGAATCGATTTCGGTGCGCAGCGAAATCGAGCGTGTGGTTCCGGTTATCTCGACTTTATCTGATGAGGGCATTACGGTATCGGTTGATACCAGCAAGCCCGAAGTGATGGAGGCAGCTGTTGCTGCCGGCGCTAGCATGGTGAATGATATCTATGCGCTACGACAGGCGGGTGCGCTCGATATGGCGGCCCGCTTGGGCGTTCCGGTATGCCTGATGCATATGCAGGGAACTCCCACAACCATGCAGAAGGCTCCTTATTACGACGACATAGGGAGGGAGATCGGCGAGTTTTTGAGCTCCCGAATCGATACCTGCCTCAAAGCCGGCATCGATCGGACCCGCCTGCTCGTTGATCCCGGGATCGGCTTCGGCAAGACCCGAGAGCATAACCATGCTCTCATGAGCCAATTACCGCGCTTTTCCGCCCTGGGCGTGCCTTTACTAATCGGCGTTTCGCGAAAGGCGTTTGTACGCGCACTCGTGCAGATCGATTCAGAGGAAATATTGGATGAGATGAGCGCGCTGCTCGCACTTCTAGCTGTTGAGCAGGGCGCGAAGGTCGTCCGTGTACATAACGCTGGCCTCACTCGCGGTTTTTTTGAGAACCGCTCAGTGCTGGAACAGACCTGACTGTAGTCTGTAAACTGAGAGAATGAACAAGCAGAGTTATTTTGGAACAGACGGCGTTCGTGGCCGAGTAGGGA
Organism: Arenicellales bacterium; assembly: GCA_050302555.1. Lineage (GTDB taxonomy): Bacteria > Pseudomonadota > Gammaproteobacteria > Arenicellales > UBA868 > UBA868. The sequence goes on from JBMUHF010000333.1 coordinate 5,603, forward strand.
TTTCTCCGGTAACCCCTTCTGAGGTGCTGCAGTTAGGCTGGGCAGCAGGCCGGGTTCTAGGTGCTGGGCACGCGCGCGGCCGCTTTATTATCGGTAAGGATACACGGATCTCGGGCTATCTCCTGGAATCTGCGCTGGAAGCGGGCCTGAGTGCAGCGGGGGTTGATATTGCACTTACGGGCCCTCTACCCACACCCGCGATTGCGCATCTCACCCGTCAGGTTGGGGCGTGTGGCGGGATAGTGATCAGTGCGTCTCATAACCCTTATCACGACAACGGCATCAAGTTTTTCTCCGACTCAGGCAGGAAACTCGATGATGATACCGAAGCGGCAATAGAAGCCCTCATGTCTGAATCGATGAGCACTGTGGCTCCAGAAGCACTCGGCAAAGCGGAGCGATTGATCGATGCGTTGCCGCGCTACGCAGAACATTGCCGCAATACCTTACCCCCGGGGATAAGGCTTGACGGCTTAAAGATTGCCGTTGACTGTGCCAACGGCGCGGCTTACCAGGTAGCTCCCTTGGTCATTCGAGAACTCGGCGCCGAGGTCATTTGCACCGGGATCGAACCAGATGGATTCAATATCAACCGTGAAGGAGGCTCAACGCACCCAAGCACGATCTGTGACCTGGTTCGCGAGTGCGGTGCTGACGTTGGAATCGCCTTTGACGGAGATGCCGACCGGGTCGTGCTCGTGGATAAGCAGGGACATCTCGTGGATGGCGACGGAATTTTGTTCATTCTGAGCCAGTATCGTTACCAGTCTGGTGATTGCAAGGGTGTGGTTGGAACGCTGATGACGAATCTGGGGGTCGAACTTGCCTGCCGGGAAAAGGGGATGGGATTCGTCAGAACCAGGGTGGGAGATCGGTTTGTTCTTGAAGAACTGCTGGCACGGAAGTGGACCCTCGGAGGCGAAACTTCCGGCCATATCCTGTCTTTGGATCGAGGCACAACGGGCGATGGGCTGGTCGCAGCGCTTGCCGTACTTGAGGTAATGCAGGCAACCGATTCGTTGCTCGGGGATCTGGTCTCAGGACTGCAGATTTTCCCTCAGGAGCTTATCAACGTTTCGGTGGACCACTCGGCTCCATCGGAGTTACTGACTGATCCGCGCATCTGTGATTCGGTTTCTTCCTGTGAGCGCCAGTTGGGGGCGCGCGGTCGAGTAGTTTTGCGGGCCTCCGGTACGGAGCCGGTGATACGGGTGATGGTTGAGGGTGAAGATGCGACTAGCGTCAGTAAACTGGCTCGGAGCTTGGCCGACGAGATCGTTTCCGCTGCGGGTTGAACTGCTGTCGGTACGCGTTGCGGCCAGGTCCCGAGTGGACGTGAAAACCCCTAAATATCGAGTTGCTTGCGTCCCTAACCGCCGGCCGTTACCATTCACGCCCTTTTTTGCCCTGTCTTTTGGGGCATTCCGTTGTTCTTGATCCTGCTGGAGAATGCGAATGAGAACGCCGCTGGTCGCCGGAAATTGGAAAATGAACGGCAGTCGCGAGATGACAAAGACGCTCGTGACTGGCATAGGTTCCGATCTTCCAGAGGACTGTGATGCAGACGTAGTTGTGTGTCCGCCGTATGTCTACCTTGCTATGTGTTCTGAACTCTTGGGATCGCAACCCATCTCAATGGGCGCCCAGGATCTTGATATACATGAGCCCGGGGCATTTACTGGCGCAATCGCAGGGGACATGCTGCTGGATGTGGGTTGCCGTTACGTCATTGTGGGGCACTCGGAACGGCGTAGTTTCTACAGAGAAAGTGATGAGAGTGTCGCCGACAAAGCGCGGGCGGCAACTCACCGGGGGCTCACCCCCATCGTCTGTGTCGGGGAAACCCGAGAAGAACGCGAGGATGGGGTTACCGAGAAGGTGGTTCGCCGTCAACTTGGAGCAGTGATTGAGAGCGCCGGAGTGGAAATCTTTCCCCAGGCCCTCGTCGCGTACGAGCCCGTATGGGCGATTGGGACTGGCCTTACGGCAACGGACCATCAGGCGCAAGAGGTCCATGCACTGATTCGGCAGCAGCTCTCTGATGCGAGTGAGGAGGCCGCCATGGGGACTCGTATCCTCTACGGAGGCAGTGTCAAGCCGGACAATGCGGCAGGATTATTTGCACAGCCTGATATTGACGGAGGTTTAATCGGTGGCGCCTCGCTCAAGGCTGCCGACTTTCTTGGTATTATTAAGGCGGCGATTTCATGAACCTGCTCACCAGTATTTTTACCGTTGTCCATCTCGTCGCGGCGATCGCGGACATTGCCGCATAGACCGCATCTTCTATTAGCAAAATATCGCTACCCGCTTTGGCCAGTCCCAGACAAGTCTGTAGACTATGACTATCGAACGGCGATTTGTTGACCGTGTGCAGCATCGTCAGTGTTAGAAATTCAGGATCACATCCTGCTGTTCCAGCAGGTCTCACAACTGCGCTCGGCTGACCACCTGGATCGACGGTTTTTCTGCCCAGCCCT
>JBMUHF010000334.1:0-1380 GCA_050302555.1 Arenicellales bacterium
GATATTAAAAGCGCAAATTACTGACCCACCACGGCTCGGGCTTGAGGCTAGCGCACTGGCCGAGCCTAAAAGACTCCCTGCCGTTGTTGCGGTGATGCCCAAGGCACCCATAGCCGCCAGGAATTCACGGCGGTTAACGTGACCGTCACGATACATCTGTTGAAAAGTTTTGACTTCTTTCATGTTCCTATTCTCCTCCAGTTATTGAGATTAGTAGCAGTACACTTAGGCCAACAAGCGATTACAGGCCAATAAAGAGTCCCGTCGTCGAGGACCACTTAACCGATATATTACCTATTTTAAAAAGATTTCTACACTACCCAAAGTTAAGCTGAAAAACGATTCATTATATGCATGTCATTCATTTGAGGAATGTTTTTGAAAAAGCACTACATTCGCTCAATCTCGCGCGATGGTGAAAACTCGCTAGACTTAAACGGGGACCTCTCTAGGGAAAATTACATGAACGCATGGGCGCTTTTGCTGCTGATCACGCTGCTTTACGCAGGGTATAACCTTTTCGTTAAGGTATCAGGAGATCATGCAGCCGGTACAGTTACCACGACGATTCTGGCGACGATCAGCCTTCAGACAGCAGCGCTGGTTGTGTCGCTAATCTTTGCAACGTATCTCTTTATGCGCGGCGGGCAGACTTTCGCGCTTCCTCCAGCGTCCTATAAGTGGGCAGTGCTTTCCGGCGTCTGTATCGGCATTGCGGAAATCGGCTACTTTTATCTTTTCTCAGGTACAGGACTGCGCCAGACGATTCCGGCGAGCACAGCAATTCCCATCATTGTGTGCGGCACCGCAGTGGTCGCGTTTGTCGTATCAGCCGTGTTTCTTAACGAGCCTTTTGGCTGGCGTCAGATACTGGGTGTGGTTCTTGTGGTGCTGGGGGTGGGGGCTCTTTTTACAAAGTAGGATGACTTACCGGGGATGCCCCCTCCCTTATGTCAGGCGGCAATGGCAGTCGTCAGCACCGGAACGCTGACGAAACCGAATCGACCGTCTTTTTCCGCTTCGTCAAGTTGTTCTCGCCAGCTCCGTACGTCTTCTTCAGGAATTCCTTGTCCCACAGCGAAGTGGGTGAAAAGTGTCGAGGCGAGGTAGGCAAAAGAATTATGGTGAAGACTGTTATTTAAAAAGCCCATCGGAGTGCAGTGAGCGCCCACAAAGCCATGACGCGCGAGTTTTGCGGGCATTGTAAGGGGCAGCATCTGATGAAAGCAGTGCGCTTTGAATGCCGCATGCATTCTGTCATTGAGAGCTGGGTCGGGCCCATGAAAGTGCCAATGGTCCCAGAGCACCGAGACAGCAGCCAGGCGCCCGCCCGGTTTGATCACCCGCCGGATTTCCGAAAGAGCCCCGTCGACATTTTCA
>JBMUHF010000335.1:0-2799 GCA_050302555.1 Arenicellales bacterium
ATCACCGGCAGCGCCATCGACATATAGTCCTCTTGCCCTCCTGAGGTCTCGGACGTCATCAGCGAAAGGGGCTGCGCGGCCATGCGGACACGGGCGACTAGATCAATGCAGGCTTTATGGGCTACCACCATACCGGCATCCAATCCCGGGCGGGGTGCAAGCTGCGGGTTGAGGCCCGTCTGATCTTCATCCATCAACCGGTGGAGACGGCGCTCACTGAGACATGCGACGTGGGCCGTGGAAATTGCAAGATATTCGATCAGGTTAACCAGATGCTGGTTGTGAAAACTGCCCACCGAAAGCAACCTGGCTTGCCCTTCGCCATCATCCTCCACCAGCATGGGGTTTCCTGAAAAAGTCATGATCGTCTGCTCGATGCCGGACTTAACCTGATCCAATGCATCGGCGTGGGCACCGTGTACCTGGGGGATGATCCGCATGGAAACCGCTGCCTGCAGTTTATGCGGTGTAACGGTGCTGCCTCGCAACAATTCATTGAGGCGGTCAATTACCTTTGCAATACCCGTACTGTTACCGCGAGCTAATACCGGGTGTATTGCGTCCTTGGGTGCACCAACTGCCTCCAGGGATATAGCTGCTACGCACGTTGCGAAATCATGCAGCGCACTCACCTGCCTGTGCGCATAAATCGCGTAGGCGGGAAGTGCCGTGATCCCGTTAATCAGCGCCAATCCCTCTTTTGACTCGGGCGCATAAGGAGCAACACCCCGCGCCGACAAGGCAGTGGCTGCTGCAACCGGCTCCCCATGTTCATCCAGCACCCTACCCTCCCCAATGAGGGTCTGAAAACAGTGGGCGTTGGGCGTACCATCGGCAGCGAAACCATGTCCGACTGACGGCACGAAGGGATCAAAGTCATCGTTCAACCGCGCGGTTATGTACTGACACAATTCACTGGTAACACCGTCTTGTCCGGAAAGAAAATTCACCAGACGCAGCATCATCATCGTACGGGCAACGGGCCTAGGCAGCGGATCACCGAAAGCCACTGCACGAGCAAGCAGGATATTGCGCGAAATGGCGTCACGCGCTTCAGGGGAAAGATCAGTACCGCTCAACCTGCCGAGACCGGTGGTCACCCCGTAACAGGGGCTACCCGCATCGATCAGTGCGTTAAATGCCTCGCGTCCCTGCCGAACCTTGGCGAGCAATTCAGGTGCAATGTCCAGGCGCTCCTGCTCATAACCCACGGCAACGACCGCATCCCAGTTAAGGTCAGACAACATTCTGAGGGTGATCATGTGTAATCCAGTACCGTCCCGATATCCAGGCGCTTGGCTTTTTCGAGCATTGCCCATCCGAGGGCGATATCGGACGTGGACAAGCCTCGATGCCAGAACAGGATTGTCTCGTCATCATTTTCACGACCGGCTAACTCACCCGCGCAAATAGAGCCGATCTCGCCGTGGATCGTGTCACGCGTTACCTTCCCTCCGTCAACGTGACGGCGCAGGCAACCGAAAGGTCCGATCAGGCATTGCTCCCAATGATCCACCACGATTTTGTCCATGATATCGGTGAAGTCGTCCTCAACGGTGCTTTGGGTTCCGTAGGGAATAACCAGTGCGCCGGAGCGCACCCATTCTGTGCGGAACAAGGGCTCCGGTGCCTCCAGTCGGGAAGCCTCAATCATGACATCGGCACCTTCGAGACAACTCTGCCAGTTGTCAGTGACCACCACCGGTTTGCCGAGTTCGTCCGAAAGGCGCTCGCCAAAACTATTGCGGCTCTCCGACCTGCGCGAATGAATCCGGATCTCTTCGAAGTCAAACAGGTGGTCAAGCAGTTTGACGTTCCAATAGGAACTGCCCCGGGCGCCGATATGGCCCAACACTTTAGGCTTCGACGGCGCGAGATACTTGGCACCTACTGCCGTCATAGCGCCTGTGCGCATATCCGTGATCGCGGTTGCATCTATCACCGCACGAGGCACGCCGGTCCGGGCATCCATCAGGGTCAGCATGCCGAATTCCGACGGATAGCCCAGTTTGTAGTTGTCTATGAAGTCTCCAACGACCTTTATGCCTGCAATGCCAATGGGTGCGATATATCCACGCAGTACATTGAAGTGACCCCGGAAAGCGGGATCAGGTCGCAGATGCATTCTGGGTTCAATGACCGTCTCTCCTCGGCCTTGTGCTGCAAGAGAATCTTCCTGAGCGGTGATAATTTCCTCTGCGCTCATATCGAGCGCCTCGACGTCACGGGCATTCAGGTAGTGCAGCGTCAGATGCTCCATAGGGTCTCCTGAATCAAACTAAAGAGTGGCTCTCGCAACTATTCCGCTTTCTGGGATCGTGGGAAGAGTACGGGGAACTGGTCTCCTTCGAACGGCGCGCCATCTTCGTAGTTCAGGCCAGGGAAAAAAGGTGAAGTCTTGCCGGGTCGGGCGACAAACCGGGCATCATCGCCAACCCACCGGATCGAGGTCACCCGTCGGCGCTGGCTTGAAGGATTTGCCGCGGCACCGTGCAGTGTTCGGAAGTTAAATGCAATCGCGTCACCGGGCTCCGTTGACCAACTCCGGATATCCAGATTTTCACGGTCAGCCTCAACATCGGGAACGGTACCGAATTCATCCGCCGAGTACAGATCCGTGCCATCAAAGCGTGTGGGCTTGAAATCGATTCCCCATCTATGGGAACCCGCCACGTACTCAACGGTGCGCTCGCGAGGCACCGCATCCACCGGCACCCAGAAACTTACCGACTGGATACCATCAACAATGTAATAAGGCTGGTCGTGGTGCCAGGGTGTCTTCACGGCGGTGCCGGGCTC
>JBMUHF010000336.1:0-3617 GCA_050302555.1 Arenicellales bacterium
AATGAATATGCCCGGGCGCTTTCCGGTGGCCAACAGAAACTGTTGGAACTCGGTCGCCTGCTGATGCTCGATCCGGATGTCATTATCCTGGATGAACCTTTTGCCGGCGTCCACCCAAAATTGATGGAAGTGATCTACGAATATATCCGGCGGGTTAACGGGCGTGGTAAAGCGATGATCATCATCAGTCACCAGATGGATTCGATCTTTGCCTTGTGCAAAAGGCTGCTGGTTTTAAACTACGGCGACCTGATAGCTGACGACACGCCTGACAATGTCAAGAACGATCCTGTGGTGATTGAGGCATACCTGGGCACCACAGAAGACCGCTCGGGCACCGGCCAGGACGACAACGAGGCCCGCTGATGACTGATGCATCGGACGACATCGTACTGGAGTTGCGTAACTTGTACGTGGGCTACTACAAGGATCTCAATATCCTGCAGGACCTCAATGTGAAGGCCCGCAAAAACCAGATCACGGCAATTCTTGGTGCTAACGGCGTGGGTAAGTCCACTGCACTCAAGGCGGTGTTCGGCTTTTTGCGACCCAACGAGGGCCAGGTGCTACTCGAGGGTGAGGACATTATCGATGTTCCCACCCATCAACGCATTCTGAAAGGGCTTGCCTATATTCCACAACAACCCGGGATCTTCAAGGATATGTCCGTAGAGGAGAACCTGGAGCTTGGCGGTTGGACATTCAAGCGGGATAAAAAACAGATTGCCGACAAGATCGAGGAGAACTACGAGCGTTTCCCTGTGCTCAAGGAAAAACGCAAGCAGATCACGGGGGAGCTTTCCGGCGGCCAGCAGCGTATGGTGGAAATCAGCCGCACGTTGATGGCAGAGCCCCGTATGTTGTTGGTGGATGAGCCTACCGCAGGCCTTTCAAAGATGCTCTCAGAAGAGGTTTACGAGATGCTGACCATGCTGACTGAGAAGGAAGGACTCACTATTCTTCTCGTTGATCAGGAAATCCGCCACGCCCTGCATATCTCCGATTATGTTTACGTGCTGGAACTGGGCCGCAATAAGTTTGAAGGACCCGCTTCAGATTTTGACGACCTGGAAAAAGCCTTCTGGGTCGCCTAAACGACGTTAGAGCCTTTTGTGTGCGACGCCATTGGGCAAGTTCGCGGTTGTGCAAGAACGTGACCCCCTGAGATTACTGGCCTGTCAGGCCCGGGTTTCGGATACCCCGTCTGCGACGGATCGCGACCGCCATGTCGTTTCCTTGTGCGAGCGGATAGCGCACTACCTGGAGAGTAGGGACACGGTGGATCTCATTGTCCTGCCGGAACTTTGCACACTGCATTACTCACGCGAAGTGTTCCAGTCGCTTGACGACCTTGCCGAACCGCTCAATGGACTTTCTGTCGAGCGTTTCGCGGAATTGGCGCGAAGAACAGGCGCGATGGTGGTCTTTGGAATGGCGCGCCGTACAAAGTCAGGCTTCAGGATTAGTCAGGTTATTCTGAGCGCTACCGGTGAACTCGCGGGGTACTACGACAAAATGCATCTATGTCAGTACGGCGCCTCCTGTGAAAAAGAGTTTTTTGAGCGCGGAGAGAAAATCATCACGGTGGACATTAAGAACTGGACTGTCGCGCCATTGATCTGCTACGACATTCGCATCCCCGAGATGTCCCGTGCGCTGGTGCTTGAGCATGACGCCGATCTGTTGCTGCACTGTGGCGCTTACTTTCGGGATGAATCCTTTTCCACTTGGCACAGTTTTGCTATCACCCGGGCAATGGAAAACCAGGCCTATCTGTTGAGTCTTAACCGTGCGGGTAAGAATTTCGGCAACTCATTATTTTGCCCGCCGTGGATGGATGAAGCACATCCTGCAGATCACTTCGCGGAATACGCCGAAGAATTTCGCGTTCTCGAGCTTGATCCGGACCTGCCAGCAAAGACCCGTTCCGTGTACACTTTTCTGAAAGACCGGCATGCTCAATATCGGCTTTAGTAGTGATTACAGATTCGAATTAATGTTTAAACTGACTGCCAAATTTCTCTACTTGAAAATTCGAGCCTGATGGACAACGCGCACCTGAAAAAAACTTGGCAAAAGGGAATCAAAGCCCTTGAGCAGCGGGATTTTGCCCGTGCAATCATCAGCCTTAAGAAGGTGGAAAAAGCCGCACCCGAGGATCCAGACGTACACTTCGCGCTGGCAGATGCGCTGCTCGGGCAGGGAAAGGTTGATCAGGCGATCCGGCAATGCAGGATCGGTGTGGATATGGCTCCCCAAGCTATCGTGGGGTGGATTCGAATGGGTCGTCTGCTGCTTATGGCGGGCAACGGCGACCGGGCGCTAGAGACCTTTACGCGAGCTCAGGAAGTAAGTCCGGAGCATCCGCATGTTGCGGCGGGCATTGCTGAATCCAGGGCCATGATCGGCGATCTTGAAGGCGCACAAGCAGCATTCAATGACGCGCTTACTTTGGCACCGGGCGAGCCGGACCTCATCATCTCGCTCGCCAGGGTGCAGGATGCAAGAGGAAACGTGCAAGCTGCGGAAGAAACCCTTCGTGTGGCCTGCACCGAATATCCCAGCCAACTCCGGCTCTGGCAGTCGCTTGCACGGGCCCTAAGGGCATGGGACCGGATTGAAGACGCAAGTGAAGCTTGCCAGCAAGCCGAAGCACATCATTCGCAATCGTTAGAACTTAAGGCGCAGCGCGCCGAGCTTGCGTACGAGCTGCGCGACCTTGAGACGGCGCAGGAACTTTATACCGAACTTGCTAGAGTCTATCCCGGTGACATGCGGATCCAGAACGACCTGGCGCAGGTTTTGGCCTCGCTTGGCAAGGATACCGAGTCTCAAGACATTTTCCGAGAGTTGACCACGCGCGAGCCGCTTTTTGCACAGCCCTGGCTGAATCTCGCCAGAGCGCGCCATTTCGACGACCCTGGCGATGGGGATATCCAGAAGATGCGCTCGCTCGTGAAGCGCCGGCAACTCGGTCCCTCGCAAGCGGCTTATTTGCACTTTGCGCTCGGCAAAGCTCTGGATGATTGTGGAGCCTACGACGATGCCTTTTCCCATTACGAAAAAGGCAATGCGCTACGGCGGGGGGATCTACAGTTTGATCCCAACGCGGTCAACGATCACGTCAACCGAATCATCGGCGCATTCACGCCGGAACTGATGAGCCGTCTCGCAGGATACGGTGATCCGTCGACAAGACCCCTGATGATTGTCGGTATGCCGCGTTCTGGCACGACATTGCTAGAACAGGTGTTGTGCGCTCATCCGGAGGTTGAGACGGCAGGGGAATTACGTAGCCTTGCACAGGCTGCAAAGGCGTTCACCCAGCAGTGTGAAAAACCCTGGCCGGAATGTATCGAGGATCTTTCCAACGAAAATCTGAATACCTCGGCGAGGACCTATTTGAATGCTCTGAACTCAAGATCCGAAACTGCGGTAAAAGTGATCGACAAGATGCCCCAGAATTTTCTTCACTTAGGGTTCGCAGCGCTTTTGTTTCCTAAGGCCGTCTATATCCATTGTGTGCGTGAACCCCTCGACACCTGTCTTTCAAACTTTTTTCAGATCTTTCCTCCAGGCATCGATTTTGCCTATGATCTTTCCGATCTGGGTCAGTA
>JBMUHF010000337.1:0-1346 GCA_050302555.1 Arenicellales bacterium
GCACTTGCCGTGGTGCATGCTGGTGAACCCGGCCGGCTCGTCGCGGCTCGCCAGGGTCCGCCCCTCCTTCTTGGGCGGGCTGATGGAGAGAACTTTGTAGCGTCAGACATCAACGCACTACTGCCGGCGACGCGCGAGTATCAGGTGCTTGAAAATGGTGACGTCGCAGATATTCGGGGAACAGAGTGTCTTATCCGCGATCGTGCGGGAGAAATTGCGGTACGGGCGGTGCACACCAGCACGCAGTCGGGCGACAGCGCTGAGCTGGGTGAGTATCGCCACTTCATGCAAAAGGAAATCCATGAACAGCCCCGAGCGGTTGCCGATACCCTGGAAGGGCGACTGTTGGGTGATCAGGTACTGGAGGAGTCTTTCGGCAGTCGAGCTCAGGAGATCTTTGATGCCACCCGGCAGGTCCAGATCATTGCCTGTGGCACCAGTTACCATGCCGGATTGGTGGCGCAGCACTGGCTGGAATACGTTGGGATTCCCTGTGAAGTCGAGGTTGCGAGTGAGTACCGCTACCGGCGGCATGCACATCGGGAAGGTACGCTGGTCGTTACGATCTCCCAATCGGGAGAGACGGCGGATACGCTCGCCGCGCTTGAGGAGGCTACCCGTCAGGGGATTGCAGGGTCTTTGGTGATCTGTAACGTGCCTGAATCTTCGTTGGTGCGTGAATCCGACCTTGCGTTCATGACCCACTGCGGACCCGAGGTGGGTGTCGCTTCCACCAAAACGTTTGTGAGCGCCATGACAGGTCTTTTGTTGTTGGCATTGGTGCTATCACGCCGCCAGGGTTTTGATGCGGGCTTTGAGTCCCATGTGGTGCGCCAGATTCGGACCCTACCCGCGGCGCTCGAGTCGGTGCTGGGTATGGAAGATGCGATCGCGGATGTGGCCCGGGTCTTCGGTGACAAAGAGCATGCGCTTTTTCTCGGGCGAGGCGCCCATTTCCCCATCGCCATGGAAGGCGCGCTCAAACTCAAGGAAATCTCATACATCCATGCCGAAGCCTATCCGGCCGGCGAGCTAAAGCACGGCCCGCTCGCCCTGGTCGATGAAAAGATGCCGGTAGTAGCGGTAGCACCCAACGATCTTCTGATTGAGAAACTGAAATCCAATCTTGAAGAGGTGCGTGCCCGGGGCGGCCGGCTGTTCCTGTTTGCTGATCCCGGTTCGGGCTTTGTCGAAAGCGAGGACGTACGGATACTGCAGGTGGCGCCGGTAGACAGCGCCATCGCACCGATTATCTACACCGTGCCTTTGCAGTTACTTTCGTATCACGTTGCGCTGATCAAGGGCACGGATGTGGACAAGCCGCGCAATCTGGCGAAGTCCGTCAC
>JBMUHF010000338.1:0-3066 GCA_050302555.1 Arenicellales bacterium
GTCCAGGGCTTTACCGATCGCGTATCTCGTCGCATTGGGTAATCAGGCCCAGACGGATCTTGCGGGTGTGCTGGAAACCCTGGTTGAAGACGATCGCGTGACCGCGATCGGTCTTTATATCGAAGGTTTTCCGGATATCCAGGCGTTGGCACAGGCGATGGATCGGGCGCGCGAGCGGTGCTTGCCGGTGGTGGCAGTCAAGTCGGGAGTCAGCGCACAAGGAGCCAACATTACCCGCTCGCACACCGCATCCATGGCAGGGTCGGACGAGGCAGCGAGTGCACTGTTCGAAAGACTCGGCATCGCGAGAGTTCAGGATCTCGATACCTTGATTGAGAGTCTCAAACTGCTCCATGTGCATGGACCGCTCAAGGGGAATCGACTCTGTTCCATGAGTTGCTCCGGTGGGGAGGCGTCACTCATGGCGGATACGGCTTTGGGTCGAGATGTGGTGTTCCCGGAATTGACTCCGGAACAGCACGACACTGTTGCCAAGACGGTTCACGAGCTCGTGAGCGTCTCGAATCCGCTCGATTACCACACTTTCGCCTGGAATAAAGAAGAGGATCTTTTTGCAACCTACAGCGCCATGCTGGCCTGCGGGTTTGATCTCTCTATGTTGGTGCTGGACTTTCCCCGTGAAGACCGGTGCAACCTTGAGACCTGGGATCCCGCAGTGAATGCCATTACCCGGGCGGTCGACAAGACCGGCGCCGCAACTGCAGTCGTGGCGAGTCTTCCCGAAAGTCTCCCGGAAGCGGTGGCAACGGATTTGATGGAAAAGGGAATTGCACCCTTGTGCGGTATTCGCCAGGCGCTGGATGCCGTCCAGGCGACCGCACAGATCGGCGCCGCCTGGCGGCGACCTGTCGCTGACATGACCCTACCCGGTCCGGCATCACCACTGCCGCAATCTTTGGAAAGTCTTGACGAATGGCAGGCCAAGAGTGAGCTCGCGGTTAGCGGGGTCGATGTCCCCCGTGGTGAGCGGGTGGATTCTGCCGAGGCCCTCGCGAATGCAGCCCGTTCATTAACCTACCCATTGGCGCTGAAGGCCTGTGATGCCAAGCTGGCACACAAGAGTGATGCCGGAGCAGTTATTATTGATATCGGTGGGATTGATGACCTTGTTACAGCAGGAAAAACGCTTTTCGCACGGTATCCGAATCTTCTCGTAGAGGAGATGGTGACCGATGCTGTTTGCGAGTTGATTGTAGGCGTCCGTCAGGACCCGGTCATTGGCCCCTGGATGTTGATCGGCAGCGGTGGTGTTTATGCCGAACTACTGGCTGATCACAAGGTGGTGTTGTTGCCAGTGCAAAACGATGATCTTGAGGAGTTGATTAAATCTCTCAAGATCAACCCGTTGCTGAAGGGCTACCGGGGAAGCGAACCCGGTGACATGTCGGCACTGTTGGCGGGTTTACAGAGCCTGGCCAGATTTTCGTTGGAAAAGCGAGACACGCTAATGGAACTCGAGATCAATCCTTTGCTGGTGCGCCCCAAGGGGAAGGGTGTGTGTGCTGTTGACGCCGTGCTGCAATATGCGAGAGCATCGTAGGCTATGTCTTTATTGAGCGCAGATCCTGCCACAGCATCGGTGATTAAACCCATTGAGGCGTTGCTTGAGTTTTTGGACGGCAGGCGGGGGAAACTCGTGGATATTGGCTGTGGCGAGGGTGTGCTCAGCGACACATTGTCGCAGCATGGCTACGCCGTCACCGGTATCGATCCTCTGGTGGGAAATGGATCACCGGCGTGGCGCGTGCGGGCAAGTGCTGGCGCAATCCCGCTTGCCAGCAACAGTTTCGATATTGCAGTATTTCACTGGTCCTTACACCATGTTCCTGAAGACCTGATGGTTGCAGCCCTCGAAGAGGCACAACGGGTGCTGAATGGAAATGGAAGTCTCTTTGTTATCGAGCCGGAGCCTGTGGGAAGTTGGCAGGAGGTTTCGCAGCCTTTTCATGATGAGACCGCGGTTCAGGCAAAAGCCGCTGAGGCAGTTGAAGAGGTGATGAGGGCCAGGCCTTCTCAAAGACGACGACAGTATTATTTCAGCGAAGATTTCTACGATAACTTTGATGGTTTTGTTGAGTCGATGATGTCGCATGCCTACAACCGCTATACGGAAGACCAGATCCGTCAGCAGAGTGTGCGTGAATCGTTTGAATCCTGCCGTGAAGACGATAGGTATCGTCTTCGCCATCGCATCCGAATGGAGGAGATATGCTGGAACGCAAGCGCTCAAGCCTAAATGAGGTAGCTAGTGATGGCTAACCAGAGCGTGGTCACTGATCGACGGGGACCCGTCCTTCAGGTCACTTTAGATCGGCCAAAGGCAAATGCCATTGATGTCGCGACAAGCCGCGAACTGGGGGAGGTGTTTGCCGGATTCCGGGATGATCCCGAGCTGCGGATTGCCATCATCACGGGTGCTGGCGATAAGTTCTTCTGCCCGGGCTGGGATCTCAAGGCGGCGGCTGAGGGGGAAGCGGTCGATAGCGACTATGGTGTGGGCGGTTTTGGCGGTTTACAGGAGTTGCCCAATCTCAATAAACCGGTGATCGCGGCGGTGAACGGGATTTGCTGCGGTGGCGGGTTGGAGTGGGCTTTGTCTGCTGACATCATCCTCGCCGCAGAGCATGCGACATTTGCTCTGCCCGAGATCAATTCCGGAACGATTGCGGATGCGGCGACCCTGAAGCTTCCCAAACGCATCCCATGGCATATCGCGATGGAATTGCTCTTTACGGGAAGGTGGATGGATGCGGCCGAAGCGCATCAATGGGGTCTCGTTAACGAGGTTATACCGCCCGAGCAGTTACTTGAGCGAGCCCACGAACTCGCAGCGACCTTGGCCGAAGGGCCGCCGCTGGTGTTTGCGGCAATCAAGGAAGTCTCAAGAGCCGCAGAGAATATGCGCTTTCAGGATGCGCTCGATGCCATTACCAGCCGGCAGTTTCCGACAATCGATAAGTTGTACTCCAGCGAAGATCAGCTCGAGGGCGCCAAGGCGTTTGCGGAAAAACGAAAACCGCAGTGGAAAGGGCGTTAAACCTGCAG
>JBMUHF010000339.1:0-1562 GCA_050302555.1 Arenicellales bacterium
GATTGGCAGAACAGCGAGAACTGGCAGGCGGCCGGCAGCCAGGACGCGACTGCAAGGGCGACCCCCATCTGGCAGTCGATACTCGCAGAGCACGAACCACCTCCGCTTGACCCTGCTGTACGTGAGTCCCTTGAAGACTACGTTGCCCGTAGAAAAGTCGAGATCGGTACCGACGAACCCTGAAGTCGACCCTCACACCCCTTACGGGAACCCACCGGTTCTCCGATGCCAAACTTCACGGTCGCGGCACGGTCAGTCTATTAAGGTATCGATGACGGGACAGATCCGATCCGCGATCAGTTGTTGAGCCGCTTCATTGAGATGCACGCCATCCTCTTGAAACATTTCAGGATGAGAGAAGATGTCGGTGATAATCGAAGGAACAAAAGCGATGGCATAATCGGCGGCCAGTTTTGTATAGACTGAACGAAATGCGTCTCGATATGCGGGACCGTAGTTCGAGGGGATATCAATCCCGGTCAGAAGGACGTCGGCGCCCGCTTGCAGTGAGCGTTCGATCATCCCAGCGAGATTCTCGTAAATGACCGCCGGAGGATGGCCTCTAAGGCCGTCGTTACCCCCGATCTCAAGTATGACGACTCGGGGTCGATGTTCATCCAGTAGTCCAGGGAGATTGCGTGATGCTCCGGCCGTGGTTTCACCACTGATGGCAGCGTTAATGAACCGTACTTTCGAGCGCATGCGGTTCTGGGCAAGGCTGACCCAGTTCTTTTCGAAGGGGATGCCATAGCCGCTGGTGATGCTGTCACCGATGACGAGGACCGTGGGTAACGATGCCCTCGCTGAGGCCCCAACCAGCAGTAAAAAAAGGAGCAACAGAGCAGTGAAAGAACTTGTCTTGGAAGCCATTAACGTTTCCCGGGATGTGCTTGGGCCTGCAGGGCCGCTCACGATTCTAAAGGACGTCTCTCTCAAGGTCGGCAAAGGGGAAGCCCTGGCGGTTACTGGGCCCTCTGGTTCAGGAAAATCTACCCTGATTGCCCTCCTCGCAGGCCTCGACCAATCCAGCAGTGGCAAGATTATGCTTGCCGGCAGTGATCTGGACGTGCTCGATGAGGATGGTCGGGCGCGCCTGAGAGCGGGTCGGGTCGGGTTTGTCTTTCAGTCTTTTTATCTTATCGATACGCTCACGGCACTGGAAAACGTGATGTTGCCCCTGGAGTTGGCAGACCAAGACATGCCCCGCGAGAAAGCGATCGAATGGCTAGACAGAGTTGGGCTTGCTGACCGGCGGGATCACTATCCCCGGCAACTCTCGGGAGGAGAGCAACAGCGGGTTGCGATCTCCCGTGCTTTTGCCATTGATCCGCAGATCCTTTTCGCTGATGAGCCTACCGGTAACCTTGATGATGCGGCGTCTGAGCAGGTTGCCGAACTTTTGTTTTCGCTGTGTGGCCGACGACAGGCCGCACTGGTGCTGGTGACCCACGACATGACATTGGCATCGCGCTGCGACAAGAACCTTCGCCTCGAGAAAGGTCGCGTGAGCGGAGCAGGCCAGTGAGGTTTTCTTTGCGCCACGGCAGCCGTCAGTTCTGGCG
>JBMUHF010000340.1:0-4994 GCA_050302555.1 Arenicellales bacterium
TGCAAAAAAGACCATCGTTGCGAGGCCTGCCATGACAAACGACGGCCACAACACAGAAATCACTCTTTGAATACGCGGTATCTCGCCTTCTGTTGCGGAATGTTTAGTTTGTTCGGGTTCCATCAGGATATATAAGGCAACACGGCCCTTCGCCGACTACCGAAAGAGTATCTGGAGTCGACGCCTAGGGATTCAGGCTTAAAAGATAGGCGGCAAGCAGATGAACCTTGTCCTCGCCCAGGAATCCACCATGAGCCGGCATCTGTCCTTTTCGTCCCTCAGCGATACTTTCGCGGACGGCTTTACGGGATCCTCCATACAGCCATACGGAATCGGTCAGGTCCGGGGCACCGAAGGCCGGGTTACCGGTGCCATCGATTCCATGGCAGGCGACGCAGAAAGCTTGGAATTTTTCCTTACCGGACTCGAGCCTCGCAATTTCTGGGTTTCGCCCTGTTAGGCTGATGACGTACTCAGAAACATCAGCAACTGCATCGTCTCCGCCGAGTGGCAGCGCCCATGCAGGCATGACGCCATTACGTCCGTTGAGAATAGTGGCCTTAATGGTGTCGGGCTCACCCCCCCATGACCAGATACCGTCCCGAAGATTCGGAAATCCGGCGGCGCCCCGCGCATCGGAGCCGTGACAAGTCGAGCAGTAACTGGCGTAGAGCCGCTCCGCCGTGCGCATGGCGCTTTTGTTTTCGGCGAGCGCCGTGAGTTCCGTTGCTGCGTAGCGTGCAAACAAAGGCCTGTACTCTTCTTCGGCCTGCGCCATTTCGGATTCATACCGAGCCTTGGAGCTCCAGTCGAGAATTCCCGGGAAAGAACCAAGTCCCGGATAAAGTGCCAGGTAGATGAGGCCCCAAACGATCGTAATCAAAAAGAGATTCAGCCACCATGACGGCAGAGGACTGTTGTATTCATACAGATCAGTATCCCAGACATGTCCTGTTGTTTCACTCGAACTGCCCCCGCCTTTGCCCGTTAGGTTACCCACCGCGAGCCAGGCGCAGCCCAGAATCCCAAGTATGGTTGGGATGGTAATGAACCAGTTCCAATACTGGCTTACAAAGTCAGCCATAGGGTCTCTCCGCGTCAGGGTCGGATTGAATCGGGTGTTCTTCATCCTCAAACGGAATGCTCGCTGCTGCGGCAAATTCGGTTTTTTGTCTGCGGCTGAAGGCCCAGACAACAATACCGACGAAGAGAATAAACATGAGCGTCGTCCAGATGCTGTGAAACAGCGTCATCATCAGCGCCGTACCTTGACATGAATGCCAAGGCCCTGAAGGTACGCAATCATCGCATCCATCTCGGTCTTGTCCTGTACCTGCGCGAGTGCCTGATTGATTTCCTCATCGGTATAAGGTAGCCCCAGTGTGCGCAGGACCCGCATCCGTTTCTGGATTCCCTCCCCATCGAGCGGTGCACCTTCCAGCCAGGGATAGCCCGGCATAATGGACTCGGGAACAACGTCCCGCGGGTTGATCATATGAACCCGGTGCCACTCATCACCGTATCGCCCACCCACCCGAGCGAGATCTGGCCCAGTCCGTTTAGAACTCCACTGGAAAGGATGGTCGTATACAAACTCTCCGGCCACGGAATAGTGTCCGTAGCGTTCGGTTTCCGCGCGGAAGGGCCGGATCATCTGGGAATGACAGGACATACATCCTTCCCGCTGGTAGATATCCCGTCCTGCGAGTTGGAGCGCTGAATAGGGTTTCAGTCCGGCGATTGGTTCTGTGGTGGATTTCTGGAAAAACAGAGGCACAATTTCGACCAGAGCGCCTACGCTGATCACGAGTACCGTGAGTAGGATCATCCAGAAAATGTTGGTTTCGCTTTTTTGCTGCAAAGACATGGGCCAATGCTCCCTAATGCGCCGGGGCTGGGATAACAACTTCTACGGGGCGCGCACCCACAATGGTCCGAATGATGTTGTAGGCCATTAACAGCATGCCTGTGAGATATAGCATTCCACCAAGCAGTCGAATGACGTAATAGGGGTGCATCGCCTGGACGGTTTCGACAAAGCTGTAAGTGAGGGTGCCGTCCGGGTTAACGGCGCGCCACATCAGGCCTTGCATGACTCCGGAAATCCACATCGCGGCGATGTAAAGTACGATGCCAATCGTGGCAACCCAGAAATGGGTTTCAATAAGCCGCTTGCTGTACATTTCGCGGCCGAAGAGTCTGGGAATGAGAAAGTAGACGGCTCCAATAGAGATCATGCCGACCCAGCCAAGTGCGCCGGAGTGCACATGTCCGATGGTCCAGTCGGTGTAATGCGAAAGGGCATTAACCGTCTTTATCGACATCATCGGACCTTCAAAAGTAGACATTCCGTAGAAGGAAATGGAGACCACCAGAAACTTCAGGATGGGGTCGGTGCGCAACTTCTCCCATGCTCCTGACAGTGTCATGATTCCGTTAACCATGCCGCCCCAGCTCGGTGCCAGCAGGATGACCGAGAACACCATGCCGAGTGACTGAGTCCAGTCAGGCAGAGCGGTGAAATGAAGATGGTGAGGTCCCGCCCAGATATAGGTGAACACCAGAGCCCAGAAATGCACCACCGAGAGGCGATACGAGTAGACCGGTCGGCCAGCCTGTTTCGGCATGAAGTAATACATGATGCCCAGAAAGCCGGCCGTCAGAAAAAATCCGACCGCGTTGTGCCCGTACCACCACTGGATCATCGCATCCTGAACTCCGGCATAGGCGGAGTATGATTTCGTCAGGCTGACCGGCAGGGCGGCACTGTTGACAATATGCAGGAACGCGATCGTGATGATGAAGCCGCCAAAGAACCAGTTGGCCACATAGATGTGGCGGATTTTCCGTTTCATCAGCGTGCCGAAAAAGACAATGGCGTAAGACACCCACACCACAGCGATCAGCACATCTATCGGCCATTCCAGTTCAGCATATTCCTTTGAAGCCGTGTATCCCAGCGGCAGGGTAATCGCCGCGAGCACAATGACCAGTTGCCATCCCCAGAAGGTGAACGCCGCGAGGGGTCCGGCGAATAACCGCGTGTGACAGGTTCGCTGTACCACATAGTAGGAAGTAGCGAATAATGCCGACCCGCCGAAGGCGAAAATTACGGCGTTAGTGTGCAGAGGTCTCAGTCGGCCAAAACTGAACCAGGCAGTGTCAAAGTTGAGTGCCGGCCAAGCAAGCTGGGCCGCGATGATGACTCCTACCAGCATTCCAACGATTCCCCAGACCACCGTCATAATGGTGAACTGGCGTACTACCTTGTAGTTATAGACTTGCTCTGTGGTCATTCCGATTACCTTGGGAGAAGTTAGCGGCCCAGACCTGCTGATATTGCCGATGGCACAAGGGACGAATCCTTTTCGGTTTTGTAGCGACGGTTTGCTTTCTGAGTGTGCAGATAAGACCTATCCTTGATAGAGCTTGTTGGCTGCTGGGAGTTTTGGTGTTGCGTTATGATCGGTTTGCCCCTCAGGCTTGGGCATGAATTCAGCTTTAATACTAGTGCGACCCTTCAACCTGGGTTGTTGACCCGGATCAACTTTGGTCAATAAAACTTCTGACAACACTAGCGTTTTGGAGCGCGCGGACCGGGTCGACTCGCGGGCCGCAAAGGAGTGTTTTCACTGTGGGCTGCCGGCGCCGTCCGATGGCCCTAGCCTCACGGCCGAGATCGATGGTAAGTCGTACCCCATGTGCTGTGCGGGTTGTGCTGCGGTGGCGCGGGCGATTGAAACCGCTGGGCTTTCGCGTTATTACCGTGAGCGAACAGCGAGAGCATCGACAGCACAGGATTTTGCAACTGAGTCACTCAGGCAGCTTGAAGTTTTCAACAACCCACTAGTCCAACGGAGTTTTGTCAGTACTCCTACCGAAGGCAGTCGCGAAGCGGCCCTGATTCTGGAAGGTATCCAGTGTGCAGCTTGTGTCTGGCTTAACGAGCAGCATCTTAAGGACTTGCCAGGGATGCTCGAAGTTCAGGTCAACTACGCGACACGCCGCGCCCGTATCCGTTGGGATGAACAACAAATTCAACTAAGTGAAATCATGCGGTCGGTACGCGATATTGGCTATGAAGCGTATCCCTATGACCCTGGACATCAGCAGGAATTGCTGGATATCGAGCGTCGGAAGTTGCTGAAACGCTTGGCGGTAGCGGGTGCGCTCGGAATGCAGGTGATGATTCTTGCCGTAGCGCTGTATACGGGAGTCTGGACAGGCATCGAAGAGCGCTACCGCGACTTTTTTCAGAAACTGAGCCTGCTGATAACACTGCCGGTGCTGTTTTACTCAGCCCAACCGTTTTTTGTCGCCGCCTGGCGAGATCTTTCCAACCGACGGGCCGGTATGGATGTTCCGGTGACTTTAGGTATTTCGCTTGCCTTCGCCGCAAGCACGATGTCGATTGTGACCGGCACGGGAGAGGTCTATTTTGATTCGATCTGTATGTTTGTGTTTCTACTGCTCGGTACCCGGACACTGGAGCTTGGGGCACGCAAAAGTGCAGCTGATGCCGCAGATGTGATTGGACAAGCGCGTCCGGCCGCAGCGAATCGCTTGGACGGTGAAGGAGATATTGAGCAGATTGCAGCCGTCGAGCTGAATCCAGGCGATAAGGTGTTGGTTCGGCCTGGCGAGACCGTTCCGGCTGACGGGATCATCATCCAGGGGCGATCCAGTATCGATGAAGCAATTTTGACGGGCGAGGCAATGCCGCAGTCGAGGCGGGAAGGTGACGAAGTGATCGGCGCCAGTATCAACATAGAAAGTCCCATCACAGTCGAAGTCATGCGAACAGGTGCCGATTCAGCACTGTCACAGATTCAACAGTTGCTGGACCGGGCGCTAATGGGCAAGCCCCGAGTGTCTCAGTTAGCCGACCTTGTTTGCCTCACTCAATGCAGAAAATAAGAAAAATATTGATTGGAAGCTTCGAGAGAAAGAGCTCATAGATTTATGTGATAAGTATAGAAAAGATGATGGAACAT
>JBMUHF010000341.1:0-9285 GCA_050302555.1 Arenicellales bacterium
AAATTCCATACGCCGGCACTGGCGCACCACTTCGCGTGCTTCGCGGCCGCCAAACACCGCGATACTAGTGGGTTGAAGAAGACGTTTTAGAGACAAGGCCGGAAGGTCAGGTCCAGCGGGGGCGCAGCATGTCTCGCGAAATGATGTGCCGCTGGATCTCGCTGGTGCCTTCCCAAATCCGCTCAACCCGCGCATCACGCCAGATACGCTCCAGCGGGAGGTCCGACATCAGGCCCATTCCGCCATGTATCTGGATTGCCTCGTCAGCGACAAAGGCCAGCATTTCGGTGGTGTGTAATTTGGCCATGGCGTAGTCCGTATCGGTTGCCGTACCCTGATCGGATTTCCAGGCCGCTTTGAGGGTTAATAACTCCGCCGCATCAAGCTGCATTTTCATCTCGGCCAGCTTGAAACCGACACCCTGGAACCGGCCAATGAACTGACCAAACTGCTGGCGCTCCGCCGCCCAGTCGGTCGCATGTTCCAGCGCTCGGTAAGCTCGGCCAAGACACATCGCTGCGACCTGCAACCGGGTGGCGCCCAACCATTCGTTGGCGACATTGAATCCCTGATGTTCAGCCCCCAGCATCTGTGATGCCGGAATCCGGCAGTTGTCGAATTCAAGGATACAGTTGTGATAACCCCGATGAGACACACTGTGGTATCCCTGGCGAACGGTAAACCCGGGCGTTCCTTTATCCACCAGAAATGAACTGATCAGTTTTCGGGGACCCCGCGATGACTCTTCTTCGCCAGTCGCCGCGAAAAGAATCACAAAATCGGCGATATCCGCGTGGCTGATAAAGTGCTTGGTTCCGTTGATGAGGTAATCATCGCCATCGCGCTCGGCCCGGCACTGCATCGAACGAAGATCCGAGCCCGCACCAGGCTCTGTCATCGCTAGGCAGTCTGTCTTTTCTCCCCGGATACACGGCAGCAGATAGTGGTCCCGCTGCTCACCCACACAGGCCTGGAGAATGTTACTCGGCCGGCCGACGAGATACTGAAGTGCGAAATTGGCCCGCCCAAGTTCGCGTTCCACCAGGGAAAGCGACACACAGTCCAGGCCACCGCCGCCGAGCTCCTCCGGCATGTTGGCGGCGTAGAAGCCTTGCGCAATTGCCCGCTCACGAATCTGCTGGGCAAGCTCGGGGCGCACCTCATCTGCAGATTCCACCTCATCCTCGTAGGGATAAAGCTCCTTTTCGGCAAAAGTCCGAGCGCTGTCGACCAGCATCTGCTGCTCCTCACTCAGCGAAAAATCCATCCGCATCTCCTTGCTTTTATTGTGAGCACTTATGGCGGGTACTAACCGTGCCGGCCCACACATAGACCCCTGACACCTGAGACCCGATCGGCTGACACACGATAATGCCGGCAATACATCGTCACGCACCTGCTGCGTTTCGTCAAGACTCCTGGGACTTTATGGTATCGGGAACCAATCGGCCCGTCGGACGACACGAGCAGGCGGGTAATTTCACCGAATACGCTGTGAAAGGGGCGTTCTAATAGCGACACCCGCTAGTACAGAAGGCAGCCTTTAACTAGGTCGGTGAGGGGATCGGTCCGAAGCGCTCTCGCTTTGGCAAGCGTGCGACGACGTGGTTCAGGCAAATGCTGGGTGCAGGAAGTCTGGGGACGTTACGGTCTCGGACCCGTCAAATGACACCATATCCCAGCACTCCTTGCGCTGATCAAGTTCACGAAGAAGGCGGTTGTTGAGGCCGTGTCCTGATTTGTGGGCATGAAAACTGCCGATTAGGGGGCACCCCAACAGATAAAGATCGCCGATCGCGTCGAGGATTTTGTGCTTAACGAATTCATCGCCGTAACGAAGCCCGTCGTCATTGATCACCCGATAGTCATCCATGACGATCGCGTTGTCGAGACTCCCGCCACGGGCGAGCCCGGCTTCTTGAAGTGCCTCCACATCCTGAAGAAATCCAAATGTTCTTGCACGACTGACCTCTTTAGCAAAGGAAATCTCGGAAAGATCAATCGTTGCCTGCTGCGCAGAGGTCTGCATGGAAGGATGGTCAAAGTCGATACTGAAACTCACTTTGAATCCGTCGAAAGGCTCAAAGCGTGCCCACTTATCCCCGTCTTTTATTTCGATCGGTTTGCGGATGCGGATGAACTGCTTGGCCGCTGACTGCATTTCGATACCAGCTGACTGGATGAGGAATACAAAGATCCCTGCACTGCCATCCATGATTGGGACTTCATCAGCGTCGAGCTCGACGATCGCGTTATCAATATGCAAACCGGCGAAGGCTGACATCAGATGCTCTACCGTAGAGACACGGACACCATTACACTCGATAGTGGTCGAAAGCCGGGTGTCACTCACACGGTCGAGAGCGGCTGGAACCTCTGCAACTGGATCCAGATCGATCCTGCGAAATACAATTCCGGTATTAACAGGCGCCGGGCGAAGCGTCAGATAGACTTTCTTTCCCGTGTGTAGACCGACGCCAGTTGCGCCGATAACATTCTTTAGCGTTCTTTGCCGAATCATCCTGCCTAATTTCCCGGTATTTCCGGATTTTGTGCACTTTTTTTCTGTGCGTTTTGGCAATTTTACACGGAAAATCAGAAATTAGGACTTTTTTTGAAATATTTTTACCCTTTTTTTTGCATAATTTAACTCAGAGGCTTACCCGGCGGATTGCTCGTAATGCCGCTAGTCTGCCTGCCTGCGAAGAAATGCAGGGACATCCAGATATTCCATGTCCACAGCGGCATTACCCTGGGCATCAACATCTCCCGCCGTCCGCGGCCGCCGGCGAATCACTGTAGGCTGGTCGTAGTCAACGTCGTCTGCCTCACGCTCATCCACACCCTCATCCTTGACCAGACTGATCTGCGGCGCCTTGCGGATACCCGTGGCCACCATGGTGACGCGGAGTTCATCTTCCATCTCCGGATCCAGTACGGTACCAATGACCACTGTACCGTCCTCAGAAGCATATTCATTGACGATTTCACCGACGTGGGCAAATTCATCAAGCTGCATATCCGGGCCCGCTGACACATTTACCAAAAGGCCCTTGGCGCCATGGATATCGACCTCTTCCAGTAACGGACTGGATACAGCGCCACGTGCGGCTTCCATCGCACGGTCCGGACCGCTCGCTGTCGCCGACCCCATCATCGCCGACCCCATCTCTGCCATGACGGTACGTACATCGGCAAAGTCAACGTTAATAAGCCCCGGACGGGTAATCAGTTCGGAGATACCCTGCACAGCATTGAAGAGCACCTCGTTCGCCTTACCAAAGGCTTCAAGCAAAGTGACATTACCGCCCATGACTTCCATGATGCGCTCATTCGGAATCACGATCAGTGAATCGACCAGTTCGCCCAGTTCCTTGATGCCCTGGTCGGCCGCTTCAATCCGTTTTTTGCCCTCGAAGCCAAACGGACGCGTGACGACTGCGACAGTGAGGATGCCCTTTTCCCGGGCGAGTTGCGCAATGACCGGTGCGGCGCCAGTTCCGGTGCCACCCCCCATGCCTGCTGTGAGAAAAACCATATCGGTCCCATCCAGCGCCGCAGCGATCTTGTCGCGGTCTTCTGACGCGGCCTGCCGCCCCACCTCCGGATTGGCGCCGGCACCAAGCCCGCGAGTTAATCCCTCTCCCAACTGCATCACTTTGGAAACGCCAGAGCGATGAAGCGCCTGCGCATCAGTATTGGCGGCGATAAATTCAACCCCTTCAAGACTGGCCGATAACATGTGATCGACGGCATTCCCACCACCGCCGCCGACGCCGATGACCTTGATAACGGCCTGCTGGCCGGACACTTCCATGAGTTCAAACATAATAGTTTTCCTCAGTTTGGGGTTGAATAAAAAACAATCTCAGTATGGGCAACCGCATAAGAAATCTGGCTAACGGAATAGGATTCGTAACAAAGACACACATGCTCAGTCCTCCTTCCAGTGGGCTGAAAACCACCGCTTCATCTTGTTGACGAACTCTGCTGCCGGAATGTTCGGGAGAGATCGGCTGCTTCTTTTATGCTGTTTCGGGTGCTGAAGGCCGAACTGCACCAGACCGATCCCAGTAGCGTAGGAGGAGTTTCGAACCACCTCGCTGAGGGCGCCGTTGTACTGAGGCACACCAACACGGACAGGCATGTGAAAAATCTCTTCAGCAAGTTCAACCATGCCAGCCAATTTGGCACTGCCTCCTGTCAGGACAATGCCCGTGCCAAGCAACTCCTCATATCCGCTGCGCCTTAATTCGGCCTGAATGAGCAGGAACAGTTCTTCCACCCGTGGCTCGATAACATCCGCCAGGGTTGTGCGCGCGAGCTTTCTTGGGGCGCGCTCACCGACACTGGGGGTATCGATCATCTCTCCTTCGGGTGCTAACTGGACGAGTGCGGTACCAAATCTCTTCTTCAACTCTTCTGCTGCCTGGGTCGGTGTACGCAGAGCTACCGCGATGTCATTAGTAATCTGATCGCCTGCTACCGGCAGCACTGCGGTGTGCCGAATCGCGCCGTCGGTGAATACCGCAATGTCGGTGGTGCCACCCCCGATATCAACCATCGCCACGCCGAGTTCAGTTTCGTCGTCATCCAGAACGGCGTAGCTGGAGGCAACCTGTTCAAGCACGATCTCCTCGACCTCGAGCCCGCATCGGGTGATGCACTTAACGATATTTTGGGCTGCACTGACTGCACCGGTAATAATGTGTACTTTGGCCTCAAGACGAACCCCGCTCATTCCAATCGGTTCGCGAATTCCATCCTGCCCATCGATGATGAAGTCCTGGGGGAGG
Source organism: Arenicellales bacterium (assembly GCA_050302555.1). Taxonomy (GTDB): domain Bacteria; phylum Pseudomonadota; class Gammaproteobacteria; order Arenicellales; family UBA868; genus UBA868. The sequence continues at coordinate 4,797 of JBMUHF010000341.1, forward strand.
ATGTGCAGCACCTGCTGATCATTCGGAATTGCCTGGGCCTGGGCCGCGTCCAGTACCCGCTCCACATCTTCGGGGCCCACCTCATCACGGTTCTTGATAGCAGCAACACCATGTGAATTCATGCTGTTGATGTGGCCTCCGGCGATACCGGCGTAGACCGAACTGATCCTGCACTGGGCCGTAAGCTCTGCTTCTTCGATCGCTTGCTGAATGGACTGCACTGTTGAATCAATATTGGCCACCACCCCTTTACGCAAGCCTCGCGAGGAATGCTGACCTACCCCCAGAATTTCAAGATCCTCGTTCCCCTTCACCTCGGCAACCACTGCAAGAACTTTAGAGGTACCGATATCCAGTCCGACGATGATTTCGCCATCGGGTCGCTTAGTCATGGTAGTGAGATCAACCTCTAGTTTCCTGAGAGCCCGGCCAACTGCACCGTTGAAACGGCGCCTTCCTCCTGCCACTGAACCGCAAAACCGCTGGAATACCGCATATCAACTTTGGCGATCAGATCAACCTTGCGGCGAAGCGCAATGGCATAACTGCGCGAAAATCGGTCTACTTTTTCAACAGCCCCATCGCGGCCCAATAAAAGCATAAAGCGCGCGCTTGTTAATGCATCGTCTGACTGCAGTTCCAGTGTCCAACGGCCCGCTTTACTGAGCGACAGTTCCAAGGGCTGAAGACCAACTTCGCGAAGCAGTGGAAAGACAGAAAAGAAAACGTCCACTAAAGTCTCTCGCTGCGTTTTGGGGCCACGAAGCACCGGGGCTGCGGACAGGGTCTGTGTGGGTGAGAGGTTGATATAACTATCGACCGATAGCTCATTGGGATTCTGCAAACTCTGGAACCGTGCGATTGCCTGCGTTTCAACAATCCTTAATTCCAGAGCATCGGGCCAGACCCGACGTACCATTGCCTGAAAGACGCCGGGCAGCGTCTCCAGTGACTCCTCTATCTGACTCAAATCCACATTAAGATAATTGCCCTGTATGCTGCGCCAGGCAGTCCGCTCGACAATGCCGCGGTCAACATGTGTGAGAGGGCTCGCAACCGTGACCTTTTCGATGGTGAAGTAACCAGATCGAATGATCTGATCCGCGGTAAGCGCGCTGACCAACAATATTGCCAGCGCGGCGATACCGAGCCAGCGTCGCTGGCGATCCGGCGTGACATCTGTTGCATCAGAAGCCGCTGGCACGCTGGACACGGGCCGCAATTCTGGAAGATCGATACCGCTAACGCTCATTGATCATCCCCCACAAACCGTACTTCCGGTTCAAGAACCACTCCTGTCCGATCCGCGACCGTCTCCCGAACCTTTTTGATCAGGGCCTCAATATCATTCGCCGACGCTTGCTGATCATTGACGATGAAGTTGGCATGCTGCATCGACACGGCAGCGCCACCGCAACGCGCACCTTTAAGGCCAGAGACCTCAATCAGCCGCGCCGCGTAATCATCCAGCGGGTTTCGGAAGACGGAACCGGCGCTGGATAGTCGAACCGGCTGACTTGCAGCCCGCTTTTCCAGAAGCGAGCGAACCGTGATGGCTTCGTCTTTTTCGGATGCTTCGCCAAGCCTGAAATACCCGGCCGTGAACCAGTGCGCTTTCGGAATCTCGACTTTTCGATAAGACACTGCAAATGACTGAACCGAGTGCCTGTGGAGCGCCCCCTCGCGATCCACCAGATCAACCTCTTCAACCAGATTCCAGGTCTCGCCACCGAATGCGCCGGCGTTCATGGCGAGAGCGCCGCCCATGGTACCCGGAACACCGGCCAGAAATTCAGCCCCCGCCCTCCCGTGCCTAGCGGCAAACCGAGAGAATCGCGCGCAGGAAACGCCGGCCTCAGCCATCAGACGTCCCTCCCCGAGGTATTTCATTGCCCGAAGTCCTCGATGAACCGCGATAACTGCGCCATCGAAGCCACCATCTCGAACCAGCAAATTACTGCCGAGACCAAGCCAGAGAATCGGTACCTGCGAATCCAGGCTCTGCAAAAACGCAGTCAGATCGTCGAGATCCTTAGGCTCAAAAAAATAGCGGGCCGGACCGCCCACTTTCCAACTGGTATGTTTCGCCATGGACTCCTGACATCGGATGGCCCCTCGAACTCCTACAAATTCCGTCTGCTTGCCTGCGGTCATTGCCGTACTCACCCGTAGGTCCCCTCTTGTAAGCGCACCGACGGAATCAGTTCACGTGCCGCCCGACCGATATCTCCTGCGCCCAGAGTCAGTACCACATCACCATCGCGCAGAATTGGCAGGAGCGCCTCTTTGAGTTGATCGATTTCAGGAACAAATACCGGGTCGACGCCACCACGCGCGCGAATCGAACGACATAAAGCCCGGCCGTCTGCCCGGGGGATAGGCTTTTCACCAGCGGCGTAAACCTCGGTGATGACAAGGCACGCTACTCCGCCCAGCAAGGCACTGAAGTCATCCAGCAGTTCTTGCGTGCGGGTGAATCGATGAGGTTGAAAAACCACGACCTTTCGCCGATCGGGCCAGCAGCCCTGTGCAGCGGCAAGCGTCGCCTCGATTTCCCGCGGGTGGTGTGCGTAGTCATCAACCAGCAGCGCCCGGCCCGGACCCAGGATCATTTCCCCAAGAATCTCGAACCGACGATCAATACCTGCGAAACTCCGGAGACCTTCAGCAATGGCATCGGCGGCAATACCTACCTTGTCCGCAACGGCAATGGCTGCAAGGGCGTTGCAAACGTTATGCAATCCTGGGATAGGAAGATCCACTTCTATCCGTCTCTCACCCATAAGAGCGACTTTAAACTGCATGCGGGTGCCGGCTTGGCGGATCTGGGTGGCCCGGTAGTCCGCGCCGGCTTCCACTCCATAGGTAACAACCGGTCTATGGATGTGAGGCCGAAGATCTCGGATAACGGGATCATCCGAGCACAATACGGCCAAGCCATAAAACGGTAAGTTATGCAGAAAAGTCTGGAAGGTATCGATGAGTTGATCAAAGTCACCGCTGTAAGTCGCCATATGGTCGGTATCGATATTGGTAACGACTGCGATATGGGGCTGTAAATGCAGGAAAGAGGCATCGCTCTCATCCGCCTCTGCAATCAACCACCGACCATTGCCAAGACGCGCGTTACCTTCCTCGCTTTTCACCAGACCGCCAACGAGGAATGTCGGATCCAGTTGCGCCTCAGCAAACACCGTTGCAACAAGACTCGTTGCCGTTGTCTTCCCATGAGTACCGGCAACCGCAATGCCGTTGCGAAAGCGCATGAGCTCTCCAAGCATCTGCGCCCTAGGCACAGCAGGAATACCCTGCTCGGCGGCCATAATGACTTCCGGGTTATCGCTTCTGACCGCGTTGGAGACAACCACGACATCAGCACCTTTCACATAATCAGCATCATGACCAAGCCAAACCTGTGCGCCCTTTTGAGACAGGGTCCGGGTTGCCATCGATTCCACCTGATCAGATCCACTGACGTGGTATCCCTGATCGATCAGAACTGAGGCAATGCCGCTCATGCCCGCGCCGCCGATGCCGACAAAGTGCACATGTCGAACAAACTCACGCATGGGCCAACTCCAAGCAATTTTTCGCAACCTCGGCCGTTGCCTCCGGTCGGGCAATGGAACGGGCGGCCTGACCCATCTGCACCAGCGTATTTCGATCGCGGACCAGGCTGTCGATTTCCCGGGCAAGCCGACTTTGATCAAGTCCAGAGGTCTCGATTACGACTGCGCCTCCTGCATGTGCCAGCACTTGCGCATTGGCCGCCTGATGATTCGATGCAGCGTGGGGAAATGGCAGTAATATCGAAGCCAGTCCGGCGGCGGACAACTCAGTAACCGTCATGGCACCAGATCGGGCAATCACCAGATCGGCATCACGGTAAGCCCGAGCCATGTCTTCGATATACGGGACCACCTGCGCAGATATTCCGGCATCTGCATAGGCGCGACGTACCTGTCCGTCTCGGTCTTGACCACACTGATGCGTAATCATCAGTTGGGTTCCAAATTGGGACTGACGTAGCGCCTCGGGTACCAGTTCATTGATTGACCGGGCACCCTGACTACCGCCGAGCACCAACAGTCGGAGCAGCTGTGTTTCCTGAGCCGCCATGGCAGTCGACATTCGTCGGGTGATCTCTGTTCGAACCGGATTTCCTGTCCATCTGGCCTTCGCACCGAGGTGCCGGACATTCTCGAAACCCGTCAGGATTCGTTTGGATAGCGGTGCCAACAGACGATTGGTCAAGCCGCATACTGCATTGGCTTCGTGGATCATGAGCGGACGGCGTAGCAGCCATGCCGCAATGCCACCGGGGCCTGCCGCAAATCCACCCATACCAAGCACGGCATCTGGAAAACGGCGACGCATAATTGTTAGGGCTTGGCCGACCGCTCTCAGCAGCATCCATGGCATGCTGAGTTTGCGGGCCCAGGATGTGCCGACCAGTCCTTTGACATCGAGCCATTCAATGTCGAAACCT
>JBMUHF010000342.1:0-5061 GCA_050302555.1 Arenicellales bacterium
ACCGCTTCCACTGTCTCCAGTAACATCCGCGAGCGTCCCGAGCGATCGCCCCCATAGCCATCGGTGCGGTGATTGCTGATGGGCGAAAGAAAACTTGCCGCAAGATACCCGTGTGCCGCATGAACCTCAGCAATATCAAAACCAGCATGGTCGGAACGCCGAGCAGCGGCTGCAAAATCATCTACCACCTGCGCTATATCGGCCACACTCATCTCAACGGGAACCAACCAGCCTTCACCCAGCGGCTCGGCCGACGGCGCCATCACCTGCCACGGCTCTTCTCCACGTGCCCGATCATTCGCATCAGGCGGACCGTTTCCATGCCATGGCCGCTGCATACCCGCCTTTCTTCCAGCATGGGCAAGCTGGATCGCTGACACCGATCCCATGCTGCGGATAAATCCGGTGATCCCTGCCAGGGCCTGGGCATGCGCATTGGACCAGATACCTAGATCTCCGTGAGTGATACGACCTCTACGCTGCACAGCGGCGGCCTCACTAAAGACAATCCCAGCTCCTCCCTGTGCAAATTTGCCAAGGTGCACCATGTGCCAGTCATTAGCCAGTCCATCGCCGGCGCTGTACTGGCACATCGGTGAAATGACCAACCGATTAGGAATGGTGACGTCGCGAATCTGTAGCGGTGTAAAGAGATTTGATCTGGAGGGCATAAACGCAGCACGGTGCCGGGAAAAAGTTGAGCGCGCAATCATATCGGGCACAACTGGCAGATGCCACAAAAATCACGTTTAGATTCGTCTCACACAGCCCATCCTCAGCTAGACTTGTCGAGCACTGGTCCCACTTGGAAAGTCTGCCGATGTCTGATGCTAACAAAGCAGCGCAGTTGCTCCTGCAAGCCCGCAAGCCTGGGCAAGCCCTGACTGCCCTGCCCGAAGGTGCCTTGCCGATAAACAAGACGCAGGCTTATGCCGCACAAGCCAAACTGGTTTCCCTGCTGAGTGCGGGCTCAGGTAAGACGATGGGATACAAAGTAGGCTGCACCAACGCAAGTGCACGACAGATGCTGGCGCTGGACTCCCCGTTCAGTGGCCGCTGCTTTGAAGGAGAGATTTCCACCTCACCCTCCAGTATTGATGCCTCAACACTACACATGATTGGTATCGAACCTGAGATTGCCGTACGCATCGGCAAAGACCTCGCGCCTTCGAAGGACTGGCAAACGGCTGATGTCATCGATCACATAGAAGCCGTGATGCCTGCGATTGAGATCGTGGAAAGCCGGTTTTCAACCTGGCCGCTGATGGGCTTTCTCAGTGCGATTGCCGATAACGGTGTTCATCGCCATCTGGTGCTGGGCGAACCGGTCCAGGACTGGTCTGCCGGAGCCGTCGAACGTGCACAAGTTGTTCTGACCGCAAACGGCGAAACAGTACGCGAAGGTGTCGCCGCCAATGTCGATGGCGGGCCTTTCGGTGTAGTCGCATGGCTGGCCAACCATCTCAATGCCATGGGGACAACCCTCGCGACAGGGGAGATCGTGACCACCGGCGTAATGACTGATATCTATGACAGCGCGCCCGGCGAAGAGCTCGTTGCACAATACACGCTTCCAGGTATCGTTAAGTTGCAGGTCACCTCGTCATGACCGGCGATTTAGTTAGCCTTTCCGCACGCGCGGTACGAGACCTCCTCAAGGATCGGCAGGTCACTCCGCTTGAACTTCTTGAGGCTCTTGAAACCCGGATCGCAGAAGTTAATGGCCCGGTCAACGCCTTGCCTACCCTTTGCTTTGAAAGGGCCCGAGCGCGTGCCCGTGAGCAGGACTTTTCCACCCTGCCGCTTGCTGGTATCCCTATTGCTATAAAAGACCTTCTGACTGTGTCCGGTGTACGCACCACATTTGGCTCCATGGCATATCGTGACCACGTTCCCGAGACCTCTGATTTACTTGTCGAGCGCATTGAGGCAGCCGGGGGCATTGTTTATGCCAAATCCAATACGCCCGAGTTCGGGGCTGGGGCCAATACGTTTAATGATGTCTTTGGATTTACCCGTAACCCCTGGAACACCACGCTCTCGGCGGCAGGATCGTCCGGAGGCTCAGCTGTGGCGCTGGCGACCGGAATGGCGTGGCTTGCAACCGGATCTGATCTTGGCGGCTCGCTGCGTAACCCGGCCAGTTTCTGCTCGATCGTGGGTTTTCGCCCGAGCCAGGGGCGCATCGCGGCAGATCCTGGCGAGACTGCCTTCAACCGGATGAGCATGGAAGGACCGATGGCTCGTAATGTTGCCGATGCAGCTATGCTGCTGGATGTCATGGCAGGCTACGATAGTCGTGATCCGATGTCCCTGGACAACCCCGCTGAGTCATTTGAAGAAACGGCCGCACAACAACGTGTGCCTCCACGCATCGCGTTTTCTCCAGACCTTGGCGTGACTCCTGTAGATCCCGAAGTCGCTCAGATTTGCGAGCGAGCCGCCAAGCGGTTTGAGGAACTCGGCGCGCGCGTTGAAGAAGCACATCCCGACTTTTCGGGCCTGCAGGAGGTTTTTCAAGTCCATCGGGCACTGTCCTATGGAACCTCTCTCGGCCCTGAACTCGAGGCTAACCGCGAAGTGTTCAAGCCTGAAATCGTCTGGAACGTAGAAAAAGGGCTCGGCCTGACCGGCCAGGAAATCATGGACGCAATGGTGACACGGTCAAAGATCTATCAGCGGGCGAATGAATTTTTCTCGACCTATGATCTTGTTTTGACGCCAGCGACAGTCGTGCCTCCTTATCCGGTAGAGCAACGCTTCGTTGAACGCGTCGGGGATCATGAATTTTCAAACTATATTGAGTGGTGCTCAATCGCCTATGCCTTTACCGTGATCGGCGCGCCGGCGATATCCATACCCTGTGGATTCACCCAAAGCGGACTGCCGGTGGGTTTACAGATCGCAGCACCCGCCCGGCAGGAAGCAAGGCTGCTTTCTGCCGCTTGCGCGCTTGAAAATCTGCTAAGGTTATCCGATCAACTGCCCATTGACCCTCGAGCCCCCGATTCATGACGTACTACAGCGCCTGCCCCCACGACTGCCCTTCGACCTGTGCGTTGGAAGTCGAAAAAATCGATGACAACACCATAGGAAAGATTAGAGGCGCCTCAGAACAGACCTATACCGCCGGCGTTATCTGCAGCAAGGTCGCCCGCTATCACGAACGTATTCATCATCCCGACCGCCTGACTCAGCCGCTGCGCCGCACCGGGAGCAAAGGGAGCGGTCAGTTCTCGCCAATCAGTTGGGATGATGCTCTTGACGAAGTTGCTCAGCGTTTTCTTGAGGCCGAACAGCGTCACGGTAGTGAAACCGTCTGGCCTTATCACTATGCCGGCACCATGGGCCTGGTGATGCGCGACGGCATTAACCGCCTTCGTCACGTCAAAAGGTATTCAGGCTTTCATTCGACCATCTGTGTCAACATGGCCTGGAACGGGTTCCTTGCCGGGACCGGCCGGCTGGCCGGTGTGGATCCGCGGGAAATTGACAAATCTGATCTCGTCATCATCTGGGGTACAAACGCCGCAAGTACCCAGATCAATGTCATGACCCATGCGCTGAAAGCACGGCGCGAGCGGGGCGCGAAAATCGTCGTTATTGACACCTACAACAACGCAACAGCGAAACAGGCCGATCTTTTTGTCTGTGTGCGCCCGGGGACCGATGGGGCGCTCGCCTGCGCACTGATGCATGTGCTGTTTCGTGACGGCAAGGCCGACCGGGCTTACCTTAAGGAATTTACCGACTGCCCTGATGCGCTTGAGACGCATCTTAGATCCCGCGACCCTGCCTGGGCAGAAGCGATCAGCGGCGTTCCAGCCAGCCAGATTGAAACGCTGGCATCAATGATCGGTAGCACGCCAAAGACTTTCTTCCGCCTGGGTTACGGCTTTACCCGTCAGCGAAATGGCGCAGCCAGTATGCATGCAGCGCTTTCGATTGCTGCCGTTGCCGGTAGCTGGCGTCACGAGGGTGGCGGCGCCTTTCACGGCAACGGTGGCATCTACCACTGGGATAAGACCCTCATCGAGGGTCTCGACTGTCTGGATCCGAAGGTGCGGGTGCTCGATCAGTCCCGTATTGGGCCCATCCTGACGGGAGATCCCCAGGACCTCGGAGATGGTCCACCGATTACGGCGCTCCTCATTCAGAACACCAACCCGATGTCGGTAGCACCGGATCTCAATCGCGTGCATGAGGGTTTTGCCCGGGAGGATCTTTTTGTCTGTGTTCATGAGCAATTCATGACCGAAACTGCACAGGCGGCGGATATCATCCTTCCGGCCACCATGTTCCTCGAGCACGATGACGTCTACCAGGCGGGCGGACACCAGCATATTACGCTAGGTCCGAGGATTGTTAACCCGCCTGAGGGCTGTCGCTCCAACCACGAGGTGATCTGCGCGCTGGCAAAACGTCTCAGCGCCAATCATGCTGGCTTTGATATGAGTCCGCGCGAGCTGATTGACCGCACACTGCAGGACTCCGGCTGGGGCAACCTTGAAAATCTCGAGCAGAAACACTGGATCGACTGCCAGCCCGCGTTCCGCGACGCTCATTATCTGGATGGCTTTGCCCATGACGACGGACGGTTTCACTTCTCACCGGATTGGAATGCCCTACTGCCCCACGGCTTTGGACCTGCCGACACCGTCATGCCGAGCCTGCCGGACCACTGGAACGTTATCGAAGAAGCGAATGGTGAAATGCCTTACCGCCTGGTGACGGCACCTGCCCGTCACTATCTCAACTCGACTTTTACCGAAACACCAACGTCCAGCCACCGTCAAAAGCGGCCGAGTGCCATGCTGCATCCTGATGATGCCCGCGACTTGAAGGTTGCCGACGGGGACACCATCCGCCTGGGTAATCGACGCGGAGAGATCCCCATCGCCGCAGAAGTCATTGAAACAGCACAACGCGGTGTGGTCATTGTGGAAAGCATCTGGCCCAACCGTGCCTTTGCCGGCGGCAAAGGAATCAACGTCCTGACGGGCGCGGACCCCGTTGCCCCGGTCGGCGGCGCCGCATTTCACGACACCAGAATCTGGATTC
>JBMUHF010000343.1:0-1375 GCA_050302555.1 Arenicellales bacterium
AATTTCATTCGGGTACCCGGGACTCAAGAAGCATGGCATCACCATAACTGAAAAATCGATAGCGCTTTTTAACCGCATACGCATAGGCTTCACGGATCCGCTGCACGCCCGCGAAGGCACTCACCAGCACAATCAGAGTAGAGCGCGGCAGATGAAAATTCGTAATCAGCATGTCGACAACCTGAAACCGGTAACCTGGTCGAATAAAAAGACGGGTCTGGCCGCGGGTCGGCTTCAGTTCTCCGTTCTGTACCGCCGACTCCAGTGCGCGCACCACCGTAGTGCCTACCGCAACCACCCGCCCACCGCGGGCACGGGTGTCCCGGACTGCCTCCACCAATGCTTCATCGACGACAATCTCTTCAGAATGCATCTCGTGCTCATCCAGTACATCAGACTTCATCGGCGAAAACGTCCCTGCACCTACGTGAAGCGTCAGTCTGCCGACTCTGACTCCGTCGGCTGCAAGTTGCATCAAAAGGGGCTGGTCAAAATGCAATCCTGCTGTCGGCGCCGCAACCGCGCCCGGATGTTTCGCGTATATGGTCTGGTAACGGTCGTGGTCGGCCCGATCCACAGGGCGCTCGATATACGGCGGCAACGGAATCTCACCTTCGCGGTGCAATAACGCCTCAATACTGTCGCCGTCACTGCACGCCACGACAAAGAACATACCCTCTCGGCCCAGTATCCGGAGTCGCGCCCCGCCCGCGGTGGTCAGTTCAGTCCCTGCGCCCGGAGCCTTGCTGGCGCGGATCTGTACCAGAGCCTGCGCTTCGCCCCACAGTCTCTCAAGCAGGAGCTCGAATTTACCCCCAGTATCCGTCTTATGCCCATGAAGACGCGCCGGCAGCACCTTTGTCTCATTGATGACGAGAAGATCGGTTGGGCGCAGGCGTGTTGCCAGTTCTGAGAATTTGCCGTCGATCAACGCTCCGCTCAAAGGCGGCACTATAAGGAGACGGCTCGCACTGCGCTTGTTTGCCGGTGACTGCGCGATCAGTTCCTCAGGCAGAACATAGGCATAGTCGTCGCTAGATTGCATCAGTGTAGAAATCACTACCGCGCTCCGTAGACCGCGGCTTAATCCAAAGATTCGATTCTATCGGCTGTGGCAGCCCCGCCCAACTACACCTCTCCGGCAATGCGCAGAGTGGCAAGCGCCTGCCCTCGCGCCAAGACGACCGAGGCTTCCGCCTGGTGCTTGGGAACTCGCCAAAAAGTCTCCAGTAGGCGGGTTGTATCTTGGGGATTTAACAGTTGATAGCCATTGTTCTCGTAAAAACGGATTGCCCAATTGGCGCGCGCCCAGGTACCCACGAGAGTCGGGGCCGAGGCGTGACGGTGAATCCAGTGCAACAGCCTCCGACCCATT
>JBMUHF010000344.1:0-1046 GCA_050302555.1 Arenicellales bacterium
CGGGAATGTGACCGGCACTGCGTTGAATCGGAAACATTTTTGATCTCCTCGTAGGTTCCTGAAAACGTCAAGTCTACGGGCTTCGGTAGTATTCGATATTCCGTGAATGACGACAACAAGTAAACTTTTGCCCGATGGGAATTGAGACCGCCTATTTACTCACTTTGGGACCCTCGCCGAGATTAGCCAGCATACGCCGTTCATGTAGACACCACTCTTTTGTTCGTAATGCTTAAGGTCGTCAAGCATATGCTGCCAGACACGCTCTTCCAAATCGTTGTCGGTTTCACGCAGTAGTTTCTGAATTGCGTGCATTGCCATAAAGAGCTTTGCGGCAGCACTCGCTGTGCTACCTACAAACAGGGTTGGCCGGTGCAGGGTAAGTTCGATATCGTTAAAGCCTGCCGACGTAAGAATGTCCCGCACTCGAGATTCTTGCGCCAAAGTGAAAGCGCCGGGGGCATCGTAGTCTTGGCCAGGTTGCACTCCGGTAAACTTCGCCGCGCAGCGCATCGGGAACTGGTACCACTCGTTTTCTTCCGGCGCACACCACACCGCCAGTAACATCCGCCCCCCGGGGCGAAGACCCTTGCGCAGGTTTGAGAATGCACCGACGAGATCCCCAAAAAACATCACTCCACAGCGTGAGATCATAAGGTCCTGCTGTGTGTCAAAAACAAAACGTGCGGCATCGGCTTCAATAAAGGTGACGTTTGCAACGCCCGCACTTTGAGCAGCGCTGATTGCACTACCAATCAGTTTTTTTGAGATGTCTATGCCTGTCACATGGCCTGTGAGGCCCACCTTTGGCGCAAACTGCAGGGCTGTGGCGCCAGTGCCGCAGCCGATATCGCCGACTCGCTCTGAGCCTGAAAGATCAGCCGCGTCGATAAGAAGATCGGTCAGCGGAGCAAGCAGCCCGTCCAGTGCTGATTTTTGGCCTACCCAGTAATCCGCGGTCTGGGCATTCCACAACTCACGCTGTTCGACGTTAGTTGAAGCGGAGTCATTTACCATGAGGCTTGGACTATTACTAAAACTCTCTG
>JBMUHF010000345.1:0-2429 GCA_050302555.1 Arenicellales bacterium
TGCCAGCAAACAACGACGGCCACTGGTTATTCTTCTCGCCGACATCATTGACAGCAGCGTGCTGCCGGACAACATCAAACCGCTCGAGGCATGGAGTAACTTCGATTCTGATGTCCATGCCCTGGACTACTATCGCGGGTCAGGTGGCTCACCGGGCTGGGGTGGCACGATTCAGGGTGTGGGCACCCGGATTAACAACCTGGTCAGCGAGCTGGGGCCGAGCGTGACCGTGGTCATCGGGATGGGCGGTGGCGCGGCTATCGGTCTGCGAGCCCTTCAGCTTTACGTCACCTCGCCAAGCGCGTTTATCGGCGTCAACGGCGTCTACAACCTGGAAAAGACCGGGGAGCTGTCGAAATCGATAGCGGACGCCTTTAACATTTTTACCAGCGGGTCGACCGAGGCCATGCGGATTGTCGGTGCCTACATCACCCAGATGTCCTGCGAGATGCGGGAAAATAAAATCAGTTCGAAATTCATCGCCTCGGAGAAGGACGAAGACGTGAACCCGGCCCAGAGTGTTCGAATGGACAAGGACGCGACGATCCTGGCGGGCAAGACCCATAGCGTTAGCCTCTATGACGAGAGCCTGTGGAAAGAGGTCAGGGGGTTTATCTGCGACGCGAACAAGAGGGCGCTGGTCGATGGCTGAGATTACCCTGCAAATCCCCAAAGCATTACAGGCTTTCGCGACAGAGAAAAAGCGATTCAAGGTCGCGTTAGGTGGACGGGGAAGCGGCAAGTCTACGACCCTGGCTAAACTCTGCGTGATTGACGCCATGCGCGGCATCAAGACCGCGTGTTTCCGTGAGTATCAGAACAGCCTGGACGACAGCGTTTACTCGTTAATCTGCACGATTATCAAGGACCTGGGCCTGGACGATTTCGAGATACAGAAGAACACGATCCTCTACAAAGGCGAAGAGGCGTTTAAGTTTAAAGGGCTCGCCAGGAACCCGAGCGCGGTGCAGTCCTTCCACGGTTTTAAGAGGTTCTGGATTGAAGAGGCGCAGACTATCTCGGCTGACAGCCTGAAAGCCCTGACCCCCACGCTCCGAATGCCTGGCGCTGAGTTGTGGTGCTCCGCTAATCCGCAGAGCCTGAAAGACGAATTCTCTCAGCGATTCTTTGCACCGTTCGAGAAAGAGCTCAGGACCAACAAAATTTACAAAGACGACATGCACTTGATCGTCTGGTCGAACTGGACCGACAACCCGTGGTTCATGGAGGCCGGAGGGTTAAACGAGGAACGGTTATGGGACAAAGAACACAAAAGCTCGGCGCTCTACAAGCACATCTGGGAGGGCGAAACCTACGACGAGGTCGAGCACTCCATTATCCCGGTCGAGTGGTTCGAGGCGGCGGTCGACGCGCATAAGAAACTAGGCTTTAAGCCTGAAGGTGCGGTGGTCTGTACGCATGACCCGTCCGACAACGGGGCCGACGCGAAAGGCTATGCAGCCCGGAGAGGCGTCGTGTTCGAAGACATATGCGAGATGGCAACGGGTGACGTTAACGTCGGGTGCGATTGGGCGCTCGATAAAGCCATCGCAATCGGAGCAGATTATTTCGGCTGGGATGCTGACGGAATGGGCGTGACACTGAAGCGCCAGGTCGATCATTCCCTGACCGACAAGAAGATCGAGTGGTTCATGTTCAAGGGCTCGGAAGCCCCGCAGGACGCGATGAAAGAGTACGACCCGGTCGATATCCGCGACCCGGCAAAACGCAAGACCAACCGGGAGGCGCTGCTTAACCGGCGTGCCCAGGCTTACATGGAGCTCGCCAGGCGATTCCACAACACCTACCGGGCAGTCAACGGCGAGTACATCGACCCGGACGAGCTTGTCAGCCTGGATAGCGACAAGATCAAGCATCTAGACGCGGTGCGGGCCGAAGTCTGCCGGATACCGTTAAAACCCAACTCGAGCGGCAAGATCCAGATAGCGAGCAAAACAGAGATGGCCCGGATGGGGATACCCTCGCCGAACATGGCCGACTGCATGATGATGTCTTTAGGCTTTACGCCAGAAAGCAGAGTTCAACTAAAACCTATTAAATTTGCGGGGTGGCAATAGTGCCCGATTACGAAGATCATTCAGAAGTCGTAGACCTTTTAAAAACGGCCCAGGAAGTGGACCAGGATTTGAGACAGGCAGCCAGAGACTGCCATAAATTCCTGAGTTCCCCCTCCGGGCAGTGGGACGAAGACCTGCACAAAGCGAACGACGGCAAGCCCCGGTATCAGTTCGATATGACCTCACAGATTGTCGATCTCATTGCCGGAGAGATAGAGCGGGCAGATTTCTCGATCCAGATTGACCCCAGCTCGAATGCCGCGACAGAAAAAAACGCAGAGACCATGCAGTCACTGGTCCAGGCTATCGAGCAGGCCAGCGACGCAGAGAGCATCTATAACCACGCCGCCC
>JBMUHF010000346.1:0-1735 GCA_050302555.1 Arenicellales bacterium
ATGTTCAGTGAAATGGGTGAAGGTCAGGTTAAGACTCTAAACGTCATCATCAAAGGAGATGTCCAGGGTTCGGTCGAGGCTTTGACCGAGTCGTTGGAAAAACTAAGCACTGACAAGGCTAAAGTTGCTGTGGTGCACGCCATGGTCGGGGGTATTAACGAGTCTGACGTCAATCTTGCGGGCGCTTCAGAGGCTATCATCATTGCATTTAATGTCCGGGCAGACGCTACTGCCCGAAAACTGATTGAGAGCGAAGGGATCGATGTGCGCTACCACAACGTTATCTACGATGTCGTGGACGAAGTTACTATCGCACTCACCGGGATGCTGGCGCCGGTCATTCGCGAACAGGCCGTTGGGCTTGCGGAGGTACGCGATGTATTCCGGGTGGCGAAGATGGGTGCCGTTGCAGGCTGTCGGGTTATCGAGGGTGAGGTAAAGAGAAATCTTCCGGTCCGCGTATTACGAGAGAACGTCGTAATTTTTGATGGGCATATTGACTCACTGAAACGTTTTAAAGAGGACGTCAGTGAGGTCAAAACAGGTTTTGAATGCGGTATCGGCGTTAAAAACTACAACGATATCAAGCCTGGCGATCAGATAGAGATCTACCAAACGGTTGAACAGGCTGCGACGCTGTAGCGGGGGCGCAGGGACTATTTTGCAAGGCGTCGATCGTACACGCCGGATCGGGCGCGTTCTGCGTAAGGAACTTGCGGCGATCATTCCCCGTGAGGTGGACACCGCAGCATTGGGCCTGGTTTCCATCACGGCTGTTTCGGTCAGCAAGGACTTGCGTCACGCTCGCGTTTACGTCACAGCGCTTGGTGCTAAGGTCTCTCAAAGGGAAGTTGCAGACTATCTTAACGCTCAGTCGGGAGCATTGCGGTGGGCATTGGGACAGCGGGCGGAATTACGCCGAACCCCGGAACTCATTTTTGAGTATGACGCAAGCATTGAGCGCGGGGCGGAAATGTCAAAACTCATTGACGACATCCAAGAGCCTCAAGACAAATCCGGTGGAGACTAGCCATGGGCCGTAGGAAGAGAAAACCCTCGGGCGACCCAGTGGATGGTATTTTGCTGTTGGACAAACCAGAGGGCATCACTTCTAACGACGCGTTACAGCAGGCAAAAAAACTTCTCGGGGCACAGAAGGCAGGACACACGGGCAGCCTCGATCCTATCGCGACGGGCCTGCTGCCTTTGTGCTTCGGCGCATCGACCCGCTGGTCCGGCTATTTCCTAGGCTCAGACAAACGTTACCGAGCGACCATACGTTTGGGCGAGACCACCGAGACCGGCGATAGTGAAGGAGACGTAGTTTCGACCAGTGAAGTCTCCGTGACTGAAGGCCAACTGCAGGAGACTCTTCAGCGCTTTCGGGGGACCTACCTGCAGGTACCGCCAATGTACTCGGCAATCAAAGTCGATGGGCAGCCGCTGTACAAACTGGCGCGCCAGGGGAAAAACGTTGAGCGCCAGGCCCGAGAGGTCACCGTTCACGCCTTGGAGCTTGCCGCCTTCGAGGGTCGGGATGTGGAGGTAACGCTCCAGTCTTCATCGGGCTTTTACGTGAGGACACTTGCGACCGATCTTGGTGAGGCGCTCGGCACCGGTGGCCACGTGATTGCCTTACGGCGCCTGGGTGTTGCCAGTCTTGTGGTCGAGGATTCCATGACTCTTAACCAACTTACTGAGTTGCCAGACTATCCTGATCGGCGTGCCCGCCTAG
>JBMUHF010000347.1:0-1012 GCA_050302555.1 Arenicellales bacterium
GCGCTTGCCACTATGGACGCTGTTTGGATTCGGCAGGACCCTCCATTTAACCGAAGCTATTTTTACGTCACCCTGTTACTGGATCAACTGCCCGACCGAGTCCAGATTATCAATAGGCCAGTCACAGTCCGTAACTGGAACGAAAAACTCGCTGCACTGCGTTATCCGATGTTTACGCCGGCTACTCTCGTCTCGAGAAGCGTGCAGGAAATTTCCGAGTTTTTGGAAGAGCAAGAGCGGATCACCGTGAAACCGGTTGATGGCCACGGCGGCAAGGGAATCATTTTTCTGAATTCAGGCGGCAATAGGCTATCAGAGCAGTTGGATAGCGCAACCCACGGAGGGCGCCACTGGGTGGTTGCCCAGCAGTATTTACCGGCTGCACGAGAGGGTGACAAGCGTATTCTGCTGTTGGACGGCGAACCGCTGGGCGCGATTTTGCGTCTACATGCTGAGGGCGTTGAACTCAATAACCTCGATCAGGGCGGGAGTGCCGAGCCGGCGGCACTGGATCAGCGTGATCATCAAATCTGTGAGGCGATGCGGCACGATCTCGTCGCGCATGGAGTGCGTTTTGCCGGAATCGATGTGATCGGCGGGATGTTGATAGAGGTCAATATCACCAGCCCGACGGGGCTGCAGGAGATGAGTCGCTTTGACAAGGTGGACTATCATCACCGTGTGATAGCGTCCTTTGAGTCGTAAGAGTTATTCGCCCAGTACCAGACCCTCGCGGCGCGGATCTGCGCCACCCAGAAGCTGTCCCGAAGGAAGCAATTGAATCATGTGGAGGCCGCTGTTCATGTCTCGGATCCGGACCTCATGCCCAAAATCCGTCAAGGTAGCCTTCAGGGTTTCTGCTCCGTGATGTGATTCAAGGTCTGTTGCCCCGTTGCGGTTGCAAAAGTGGGGCATCAACACTGCCTGCTGCGGGTTCATCGCCCAGTCCATGACCCCCACGAGAGTCTGAACAACATAACAGATAATCCGGCTACCCCCAGGGGATCCTGGC
>JBMUHF010000348.1:0-4590 GCA_050302555.1 Arenicellales bacterium
ATTGTCCGCTAACTGCCGAGACAGAGTCCATGATCGACCGCCAAGTGTTGGACAGGGCGAAACCAGGGCTTCTGCTCGTCAATACCGCTCGGGGTAAGCTGATTAGCAGCCTGGATACGATTGAGCATTGTCTTCGAAGCGGACAGATTGGCGGGGTCGGGTTAGATGCGCTTCCCGAGGAGCCGCCAGGTCCGCATCCACTGATTGAGGCATGGCGTCAAGATGAAGACTGGACGAAAGGACGTGTGATTATCACTCCTCACAACGCCTTTTTCTCCGACGATTCTATGTATGAATGCCGGTTTGCAGCAGCAGAAACTGCCAGGTTATTTTTGGAAGAGGGAATACAGAGAAACCGTGTCGCAGCTCCGTAAGCGGCGAAAGGAGAAAGGTCGGATTTGCTCGTAGCTGAATTGATTCAACCCTAGGAAGCCAATTCGCTTAGACCGTTGGCTATCATGCTCTTCGGTTGTTCGAAGATTCCGCCACCGAGTCGACCGACTTCTCCCTGATTGTCAAGAATCCCTAGGCTGACCAAAGGCGCTCTGTCTGCCGAGATGCAAGCTCTGGCTGTGATGCCGACCGAAAGACCGAGGTCTGCGAAACCAGGATGAACGGCTGCAGTCAGCATGGATCCTGTGGCCAGCCCGTCGGACGGCAGCAGGTGCCCGAGATTTTGTTTTTGTACCGGGCAGAATGACATAGCCATTGCGCCGAATCCAAGCGCGTCCACGATTGCGCTGTCTCCAATCGCTCCCAAAGCTCTTGAACCGGGTAGGTCCACGTCAAAGCTCCCTTTAGGCGGCGACGCTGGAGCAGTGAACCATCTTCCCGGTAATCCTGCGAGCTGAATGGCGGTCTCTCGGCCGTTTGCTGCTGCTGCGGTGATAAGGCTGCTTTTCGCGACACCTTGACCACCAAGTAGGATTGTCTTGGCCGCGGCCATCCAGATATTTAGAAAGAAGCTCGGCCCCTCTTCGATAAACGTAATGAAATCCTGTCCAAGGGGTTGGCGACTTAATCGGGGTTGAATTTTATCCAAGAGCAGACGGGTTCCCACGGGGGTTCTGCCGTGACAGTCATCACCCTGATCCACCGATTGGGCAGCAATATCCAGCAGCGTTACGCCGTCGGTGCAGGCATCGGCGAGAGCAGGTCCTAGAGACTGGTGGAGCCACTCTAGATGAGCGAGGGCGTCGGGGGAGCAGATTCCTAACCGGGGTGCAGGTCCGTTGCCACCGTTGATGGGCGCGAAGGCACGTACTTGTGAGTCGGATTGGTCCTCAACGCAATGTAGCAACATCTTTGAGGAAACAACGGCGGCAAGGGGGGTGACGACGTTGTAGTCCTGGGCTGGCTGGAGCGTGATCGCACCAGTGAGGATTCTATCTTCCGCCTTCTCGAAATCTGGAGCGAGTCCGTTAAACACAGCTGCAACACAAGCGGAGTTCAATACAGGCTTAACGATTTCGGTAGGATCTTTGAAAGCAGGTCCAGCGTGCAGCAGAGTATCTTCAGCAAGATCTACTGCATCGGCGGCCGACCGCATCTCGATCCATACGGGTTTTACCCGTAGAATCCGGGAAAGCGCCTCCTGGTCAGCAGGGTGAGTCAGTTCTGTCATCAGGATTATTCAAGCGGGCCGAATCCACGTCTCGGAGAAGTATAAAAAAGCCGTCGTGGTCTTGATATCCGCCTGGATTCTCTCTACCGGAGTTCCGGGCAGTGTGCGTCCATTTATTTGAATCGAGGGCTTTGTCGATTCGATCAGGAGCGTATAAAGCTCATTTTCTTTACCTCCGGTAAGCTCGGCAGGGAGTTCCAGCGCCGTGGGAGCCCCCAATCCATCCCAGGTCAGCGTAACGTCGAGTGACCCCGCTTTGATGTGCTCGGAGTAACACGAGCGGGGGTCCCCTTCAGATTGAGCATGGTCGATCTGGACTAGCGATAAGGACTCGCACGCCGGCAGAGAGTTAAAGGCCGGCAGTTTTAGAATAAAACTCTCGAGGAGATAATCTGCGAGATTCTTGTTGTCGTAGAGTAAGACGTTACAGCCATCAGGGAACTGTCGGCACTGTGTTGGAGAGTCCAACAGCAAAAGAACAGTACCTCTCCCGGCCGGGGAGAGATAAATCCGGAAGAAAAGCGCTATAGCAGAAAAAGGGCCGTCGGGATCTTCCTTCAAAAGAATGCCCGGATTTTCCCCGGTCCAGACGACCTGCCCGGGGTGGATCGGGGAGGATAACGGCATAGGAAATCTATTCCTCAATTAAGGTCGGTTTGACCCAGGTTTCGGAAACCGCCATAAAGGCCGTACTCATTTTTCTACCAAAGAAAAGACGCTCACAAACCCGCCCCGTAAGAGGAACATCGTTGATGGAAATCGATGCGCTCCGCGCCTCGAGAAACACGCTATACATGTCGTGCGTCCCCGTAGCAGAGTCTTTCGGGCCGACTTCGACGGCGAAGGGATCGCCGAGGTCATTCCAGCACATCTGGGCTGTACAGCGTGTTGCGCGCATGGTCTCGGTCCAAGAACTTGCCATGTCTCCTTCCGACGAATGCGATTCAGCCTCGAGCCACGTCATTGTGGCGAGACCAGGTTGATCACGAAATGACGGAAACCGTTTGATAAAGTTATCTAAAAGGTAATGCGTTAATTCTAGATTCGTGGTGAGACATACATTTCTTGAGTCCGGAAATTCTGTTGTCTTGCTGGGATCACCCAGAACAATCATTACAGATCCCTGGCCATGTGCGGAATAAAGGACGCGAAAGAAAATACCCAGCCCGGTCCAAGGGCCGTCGGGGGATTCCCGAAGGTAGATACCGGGATTATCTCCAGCCCACTCTACTGTTCCAGGATTAACCGGTACTCGTTGCATGTTGTTATTTATCCGGGGCTATGATCGTGGATTATTCTAAGGTATAACACGTCCCGTAAATGACAGTAGGAATTATAAGAGCTGTTGTCGACAGGTTGTACCGCCCGAAGAGCAGTTAGTTTCGGAGCAGGTTTCAGCAGCCATCATCAAGAGATTTCGTGAAACGTTTTTCAATTTTTTCATTGGCAAGAAATGCCCTAACAGGGCACCGGAATTGGGAAAAGATGTGGCGAAGTCCCGATCCCAGGCGCGAATACGATGTCATCATCATTGGCGGCGGCGGACATGGTCTGGGTGCGGCGTATTTTCTGGCCAAGGAGCACGGCATTACCAATGTCGCGGTGCTGGAGAAAGGTTGGCTAGGTGGAGGCAACACAGGACGGAACACCATGACCGTTCGCTCCAATTTTCTGAGAGAAGATAGCGTTCCCTTTCATGAGATGTCGCTGGATCTGTATCACCAGCTGAGTCGAGATCTCAATTACAACCTCATGGTCAGTCAGCGGGGGATGATTACCTTTATCCAAAGCTCTGCCGCCAATCGGGTTGCGCTACAGATGGCGAACACTATGCACATCTATGGAGCGGAATACCGGATGCTGACTCTCGATGAAGTGAAGCAGAAGATTCCGATCTTTGATCCTTCTCCCGATATGCGGTTGCCGGTTCGGGGAGGTGTCTATCAGCCAAGAGCCTCAATGGTTCGCCATGATGCCGTTGCCTGGGGTTTTGCCCGCGCCGCGGATGCCCGGGGTGTAGACATAATTCAGAATTGCGAGGTGACAGGTATCCAGCAGGAAGGGGGCGCAGTGACTGGAGTTGAGACCAGTCGCGGGCTGATTAAAGCCAAGAAGATAGGTATGGCGGTCGCCGGACACGGCAGCGTGGTCGCCTCGATGGTGGGCCAGCGTCTGCCGATCATCACCCAGCCACTTCAGGCTTGGGTGTCCGAGCCAGTGAAGCCGGTTCTGAATGAGATCGTTGTCATCCGTAGCTATTACGGTACCTACCTGATGCAGTCTGACAAGGGCGAGATTGTGGTGGGTCAGGGATGCGATCCGTATCCGTCGTATGCGCAGCGTGGCACTTTCCCCATTATCGAGGATGCCACCACGTCGATGCTGGAAGTGTTTCCAAGTTTCGGCCGATTGAAGTTACTGCGGCATTGGGCTGGGATGCTGGATATTCCGTACGATGGCAGCCCGATCATCTCAAAGACCGATACCCGGGGTTTTTATATCGACGTAGCGGGCTCGGGAGGATTCAAGACAACGCCCGCCGCGGCAAAAACCTTCGCTCACCTGATCGCGACTGACGGCCCACATCCACTCGCGGAAAAACTCGGACTCGATCGCTTTGCTTCCGGCCGCCTGGTACAAGAAGGTGGCGTTTCCGCCAACCGCTAACAGAGGCGAGTGACATGCTAGAGATACCTTGTCCCTGGTGCGGACTCCGAAATGAAAATGAATTTGTCTGTGGGGGAGAAGCGCAGCGGAAGAGGCCAATCAATCCTGATAGCGAATCGGACCAGGCCTGGTCCGATTATCTTTACAACAATGCCAACCCCAAGGGCGTGGTAAGGGAATGGTGGTGGCATGTCAGCGGTTGCACGCTCTGGTTTCAAGTTGATCGAGATACCGTGACTCATAAAATCGCCCCCGTTGAGGATCCGTCCTAATGACACGCCTGGCCAGTGGTGGCACGG